>JBARKD010000988.1:0-1727 GCA_049800615.1 Acidobacteriaceae bacterium
GCGCTGGTTGATGCTGATAGTTTCCATATCCGGCACGATTGTGGTCGGCACATTGGGGGGCTGAACCAGCACGACCGTCTGCGATTTGTAGCGATTCGGAAGGAATCTTGAGACGCCGTACGCCAACGGCGCCCCCGCCAGCGCAAGAACAAATATCAAAACCCATCGCCGGCGAAGCATCGCTAATATGTCTGCTGGAGTTAACTCCCGATCTCTTGTCTCTTCCATTCGAAACCCCTTCCTAAAAAAGCAGCGGCCGTTCTCGCCATGACACTCCAACCGAAACTAAATGCACGACAATGTTTGAGCCGCATATCGTCCCACTGCAAACCGCGGCATTCGAAGTTTGATACTGGAGCTGGTACGAAAGATTTAGAGACAGTGCACGGTTGATGGGGTGGCCCAGAGTCGCGCCGCCAAAAAAATAATCGTAACTCTGATTAGGACTGCTGCCCGGAATTACCGTGGCAAGCGGCACGCCTCGAATGCGGGAATAGCCGCCGTCAATGCTGCCCGAAATAGTCCTAGAAAGCTGGCGCCTTGCCGAACCTGTGAAGGTGTCATCGGTTGCGCCGCCTAGCACTCCCGACCCGCCGCTGATTCCATGAAAGTACTGCGCTGTCAATGAGCCTCGCTTCAACTGCCAGCTGAAAGACGTGTTCACCGTCCACCCGATTTGTGTCGTCGACCCTGTCCCAGGGGATGCACTGACCGCTGGAAGACCGTTAATCGCAAGGCGAGCCACGGTAATCTGTGGGCCCGCTGCGACTTGGAAAGCAAGTCGGCCCGTGACTCGTCGTCCGTATGAGACTTCTGCGCTATGAGAATCAATCAACTGATCAAAATCGCTGTAGCTGATCCGGTCATATTGGTACAGGACCGCAATGGTATCTCTGGCCGTAATCTGATAATTGTAGCCGCCCTGGAAAATAGCGCTGTGGTAATCCAGTAGGTTGGTGTCGGGGTAGTGAAGTAACGAGTAGCCACCGACGAATGTCAGCGAAGAGCGATTGGTTAAGGCTACGTCCAACTCGCCGTCGGATGCGTTCGCGAGGCTTTGGCCTTGACCGATCAAAATCGACTGGCCTGGCGTGAAGGTCGATCCCAATCCGCCCGACCCGGTGGCTCCGGGAATTAACGTTCCACCGAGACCGGCGAACCCAGCCGCATCCTCCGGTAAATAGGAAAAGTCGTCCAGCACGGAGATTGTGAATCGGCGAAATTTATACCGATCGGTGAAACTCAGGTTTTGCATTGCTCCATTGCCCACGCTGGTCTGGTCCGAAAACATTCCGCCGCCTACGTAGCTCAGGGCCAAGTCCGAATTGCCAGACGTTCGATGTACGTCAACGCCGCCGGTAACGATCCCCACAGTGCTCCAAGAAGTGCCAGCGGGGGTTTCCAGTCCGTTGGAGTCACCTGCGACGTATACTTCCGCGTGCGGCTGCCAGTAACTGCGTGCGGTCGGCAAGCCCAGGGAGAAGTTCTGAAAGCCCGTTAGTGAGCTCGTATCCGGCGTGACCTGCTGCGAACTGGTGTCTGTGGAATTATTGTCGCCTCCCGATGCGAGCGGCGATTTATAGGCCGGAATCGGCGTGCTCTGGCCCTGTTCCTGCCCTCGGACCGCCGGCGCAGATACTGATATCACGCATAGCGCGACCCAAAATCCGTAGTGTAGTCTCCGCATCATTCTCCTCTAGGGCACTACGATTGTGTCGCCGGCCCTC
>JBARKD010000989.1:0-7438 GCA_049800615.1 Acidobacteriaceae bacterium
CCACTACCGTCCGGCAACCAAGTCGGTAATTCGACGAGGCCTTCGCTCCCACCGAAGAACAGGTGCTGTCGTCCACCGTCGACGTCCACGGCCACCAGACTCATCAAAGAATTTCCTGCATTCACCTCGACGCACACAATCGTTTTTCCATCCGGCGACCACGCGGGAGAGTAAAGAGCGTGGCCCTTCGGTCCGCTTGTCAGCACACTTTCTTCCCCTTTGGCACTCTCAGCCGCGCGAATAACGAGCTGGTATTTTCCCGGCTCCGGGTTGTCGTAGCGCATGAAGGCAAAACTCTTTCCGTCGGGAGAGAAAGTAATGTTCGAATCGACATCGGCTGCGAGTTTTTGCGGCGTTCCCCCGAGCAAAGGAGCCCGGTACAAGAACTTCAACTCTGCATTGCCCGGATCGCTGCGCACAAAATAAAAGTAGTTCCCGTCGGGAGAGAAACGCAACCCGTTGTAATAAACATCGGCAGCAGGCTGCACCTCTGTATTGCTGTTGGTGGGCACATTCCTCAGCCACAAACTCGCCAGCCCGTTCTTCCTTGTCAGATTCAGGATGTACTTGCCGTCCGGCGAGATGGCAGCGGAGACCGCATCGCCGGTGTCTGTCACCTTGGTGACAGAAATATTTTGGAATGGCGCGGGACGGCTGCGCGTGATAAATGTGTAGATTCCATACAACGCCGCTGCCGCCAGCACGACCACGACTCCCGCCAACAGGCCGGTGCTCAGCTTGTTTTGGCGTGCAGCGGAGATCACAGCGGAGCTTCCAGACTGCCGCTGAACTGAGGAGGATTCGGCAGGGAACCCCGCAGAAGGTGCAGAACTCTGAATTGCCGGAGCGCTGCTCGAGGCCGCTTGTGCGGGTTTTCTTCCGGAGTCAGTATCGCGCTTCAGCCGCCTGAGATCTCCACGCAGATCGGCGGCGGACTGGTAGCGCAACTCTCGGTCCTTTTCCAAAGCTTTCCCAATAATCTCGTCGAGCCTGGCTGGCAGCGTGGGATTAAACTGCAGCGCCGAGACCGGGTCGAGTTCAAGAATGGAATGGAATACCACCGCCGAAGTAGCACCGAAAAATGGCAGGCGCCCACTCGCCATCTGGTAGATGACAACTCCCAGAGAGAATAAGTCGGTGCGAGCGTCCAGTTCTTCCCCGCGCGCCTGCTCCGGAGACATGTAAGCGATTGTGCCGACGGTCGCGCCCGGACTGGTTAGATTGGCTGGCCGGGGAGAATCCTGTGTCGCTCCGATGGTTTCCATATCCATCTCAGGACGCGCCAGCTTGGCCAATCCAAAATCAAGCACCTTCGCCTGTCCCCGCTGGGTAATGAATATATTCGCCGGCTTAACGTCGCGATGAATGATTCCCTTGGCATGGGCGGCATCCAGTGCATCCGCCAATTGAATGCCCCACTCCAACAAGCGATCCAGCGGCAATGGCCCGGCGCCTTGACGGCGGTCGAGAGTCCCGCCCTCCAGCAATTCCATGGCGATAAAAGACTGTTCACCATTCTCAGTCTGGACCTTCTCGACGGCGTAAATGGTGCAGATATTAGGGTGGTTGAGCGCCGACGCCGTGCGCGCCTCGAGCAGAAAGCGATCCAGCGCATTCTGGTCGCGCGAAAGTTGGGACGGCAAGAACTTCAGGGCGACCGAACGGCCCAAGTCCAGGTCTTGCGCCGCATAAACGATCCCCATCCCGCCGCTGCCGAGCTGGCCGGTGATGCGGTAGTGCGAGATGGTTTGACCAATCACAAGAAGGCTGGAAATTCATCTTAGGAGGGATGCCAGGCGCAGTCAATCGACGGGGACAGTCTTGGTCGTATCTTAAATGATGTAAGACACTACCGGACAGTTTTGGTGGACCTGGTCGGGATCGCACCGACGACCTCCCCGGCAAAGCCGGGGCGCGCTCAAGCTTCCGTCTTCGGCTTTCCTATCAATTCCTGAATCGAACGATGTGATTTCCAGCTCTTTAACTGTCGCTCGCGACGACGCGCCTGGGCTAGAGTATTTTGCACCTGGAGGAATGAATTCATCCCTCCAGAACAGGAGTCAGCCTATCCAGATCGTCCACAGTGGCATCTGGCGTGATACCCAGTTCATCTTCAGGAAGACTCCACCGGTTGACCCAGCACGTCCAGAACCCAAAGCTTTTGGCCCCGGCGATATCCCAGAAATTCGACGATACAAACGCAATCGCACTGTCAGGTACGCCCAAGTGCTGCGAAACCAACCCGTACACGCGCGGACTAGGCTTATAGATCTTTACTTCGTCAGCGCTGATCACGTCGCTGAATATCCCTCTCAGACCCGCGTGCTTCACTGCGGCAGCGAGCATCTTCGGCGAGCCATTCGACAAGATGGCCAGCTTATATTGCGACAATTTGCTCAATGTCGCCTGCACCTCGGGAAATGTTTCAAGGTGCAGATAAGATTCCATCAACTCTTGGCGCGTCTCGGGAGAGCACTCAAGGCTGAGACTACGGCACGCAAATGTCAGGGCCGATTCCGTCACACTCCAAAAGTCTTCGTACTGTCCAACGAGGCTGCGCAGCCAGGTGTACTCCAGCTGCTTGGTGCGCCATAGCTTGCTCAGTTCAGCGCCGTGGCCGGGGAACTTGCGGTCGCAAAGTGCGATCACGGAATGCACATCGAACAACGTACCGTAAGCGTCGAAAACTAGAGCTTGTGCGCAGAGTTTCACCGTGGCCCGCTCCTCATCGATTCAAACAGATGCGATTGCCGATCAATCCGTGCTGCGAATCAGGTAGCGAGGGCCGACTTCTCACGAAGGGGCTGCGGCCTCGGAGCTCTCCTCCTCCACAAATAGCCTATTGCATAATCGACAGAGATTTTTCCCGGGCCGAAGACGAGAATAAGCACGGAGGCAAAGAGGAATGTATACCCGTCGGAGGCATAGAACTTGGCGGGATCCGAGAAGATGGAAAACAACGCCTCGCGGTCGGCTGTGATGTAGGCTACCAGCATATCGATCGTGAGCGGTAGTGCGATGATTCTAGACCCAAGGCCCAGAAACAGTAAGGCTCCGCCCACAAGTTCAAGCGAACTGACGAAGTATGCGTTGAACGCCGGTAGCGGTATCCCCAAACTCGTGAAAAAACCCACGACCTTGGAAATGTGCATTAGCTTACCGAGTCCAGTCTGAAAGAATTGCCAGCCCCAGTAGAGGCGAACGGCAAAGAGCAGCGGGGATTGCAAAGAAGAGAACGCCCGTTCAAAAAGCGAATATGCTCGCGCACCAGCATCGATGGTCTTGCTCATGATTGTCTTCCTGAAGCGGAACTAAAGTCCTGGTCTGTAGAATTGGGGGCGCAAAACCAGCCCAGGCTCGACCAATTCTCAAACCAACCTTGCACTGTGGTGAGGAGCTTCTTCTCTTGAATGTCTCGTCCCTCGAAAGCCTGCATCACTGCAACCGAGAGGCTCTTACCCTCTCGCAGAGCTTTGAGAAACTTGAAAGCTTCAGGCTCGATTCGTTTGAAGTAGATTGAGTCGTCGACGCGGTGCACTACCAAGAAAATCGCTTGGGGCTTTTGACGCGCGACTTTGCGCAGGTGGGTTCGCTTTCCGCGCTCCGAAACCGCGTTACTGGCCATCTCGCTGTCAGAGTCATCCTTCCTGATAGCAACCAGCAAATCATCTACTGCGTAATGAACGCTAAGCAGTTGAAGGTATGGTTGCAGTCTGAAGCGGGGATCCGGATCCGAAGCTAGAACATCTCCAGGGACCAAGACCGGTTCAGCCGCACCGTCGAAAGCTTCGATTTCAGCCCATTCTAAGCGAACCATATCCAGCGCCAAGCCTGCGCGCGGTTGAAGGTGTTCCGGATGGCTTCGTAACCACCACTCTAAGCGAGAGCCCAGATTTCGAGGAGTAAATGACTCAGAAGGACACTCGATAAGGTAGGCCTTGCACAATGCTTCAAATCGTCGTGGGCCGATAATCGCCCGAAGACCTCGAAAGTCCTCGTCCAAGGAAGCGAGTACGCGAAACCAGTATTGGCGATTGTAGATCTCAAGACGTTCGAATGAGCTCAGGCGATCATTCGGCTTGATGAACTCTGCGGCCACGTCGTGCATGGACCTGCCCTCACGAGTATGCGGCCGCATCTGCTCGTCGTTAGTGAGGGGTTGCATGACCGCGTCTAGCATGCGGCGTTGGATTTCGAGCAGGTTCATGATGTGACCGCCATGTCTGCGACGAACTGATTCGCTTTAAGTGCTTCGTTGTGAACCTCTTCAAAGGATGGAATTTTGTCGTCCCACTCCAGAAGCGTCGCCGTGCGGCCTGTGCGTTCGATGGCGCGAGAATAGAGCTTCCACACCGGATCAATCACCGGATGATCGTGCGTATCCAGAATGTATTTTTCGAACTTCGAGTGTCCTGCGATATGGATCTGCGCTACGCGGTTTGCAGGAATAGCGTTCACGTAGTCGTGCGGATTGAAGTTGTGGTTTCTTGAAGAGACATAAATGTTGTTTACGTCCAGGAGAATTCCGCAATCTGCCAGTTCCACCACTTCGGTAAAAAACTCCCACTCGGTCATCTCCGACACATGGAATTCGGCATAACTGCTCACGTTCTCAACTGCGATCGGAATCTCAAGGAAGTCCCGTACTTCGCGAATTTTCTGCGCGGTATGGCGAGCAGCCTCGAACGTGTACGGCATGGGTAACAGGTCATGGCTGTACGTGCCGTCTACACTGCCCCAGCAAAGGTGGTCTGTGAGCCAAGGGGTCTGGGTCCGCTTGACCAGAGTTTTGAGCTTTTTCAGGTGCTCCCGATTCGGTGGTTCTGGGGACCCAAAATACATGGAAACCCCATGCTGCACGACCCGGTAACGATCAAGAATCTGATCGAGGACATGCAGCGGGCGCCCGCCATCAATCATGTAATTCTCTGAGATGATCTCGAACCAACTCACAACCGGCTTCTCGGCGAGAATATGCCGATAGTGAGGCACGCGAAGACCTATCCCAACTCCAAAATCGGTGAATCCGTTGAAAGGATTTGCTGGCATGTCAGTTTTTCCAAGAAAAAAGAGGGCCGGGACACTCAACCCCGACCCATTGGGGTTGAAGTGCGTTAGTTCTGCTGCGGCTTGGGTTGATCACCATTGGATTTATCATCCTTTGGTGGTTTCGAACCATCGGTTGCGCAGCCGCCCTTGCCCTTGCAATCGTTCTTGCCAGCATGCTTCTTGTCGCCGCCGCCCTGCCCCTTACAGTCGTTCTGCCCCTTACAAGCATGCTTTGGAAGTTTGTCTTTGTCCGTCTTCGCGTCAGTGCCGCCATTATCTTGCATGCTCACGGCTCGGAGTCCGGCGTTGTTTTGGTTCTGGTTCGTTGTTTGTGCTTGAAGCTTCGCGCTGCTGCCAGTTAACAAGCCGGCAAGTGCCGCCCCAGCCAACATGGCCTTCATGGAAGTACTCATCTTGTTGCTCCTTTTGCGAATTGATTTTGCATTTCGGTACAGCAACACTCGTTCTCAGGAGAAGCCCAAATCCCCTGCTTGGGAGGATTAAAGTGAATTGCCGCAAGTCATCCCCAGGTTGGAGGAAATCTCGCTGTTTTGCTCCCGATCAGCTGAGTGTCACTTTCTGGCCATACGATGTGGGATCGGACAAGAAAGTTACAACCGGGAAAAGAATGTGTGCCGCGGGACTTGACCTTGATTTCGACCTGCACTCTCAACTCGACGGAGCGGCGACAAAACCTAATGCGGGTTTACACCGGACTTCGGTTGATTGGACGAATTACCCTGAAAAATGACTCCTCTGAAGCATCGCTCGAGGCCAGTTTGTGCTGATGTAACTTCTGACGATTGTGAACATCGAACCGCTGAGTTCCGGGGACCCTAGACATCTTGCTGGACAAAATACGAGAACTCGTTGTAGCACATGAGTCCAGCCCCGCTGCTGCAAGCGGCTCACTCGAAATGTGGAATGAGACCAAACTTTCAGCATAGAGATTAGGTCCGACGCTCTGTTGCCCTCCCCGACCGCATGTTGCTGCATGTTTTTTAAAACAGAAACCTGGAGTTAGGAATGAGGGGAAGTATAGGTTCGTCTTCGCTGTTAATGATCAACGCGCTTTCGAAAGTTGCGCTTCTGACCTACGTGCTCGCATTTTCTAGAGGTACCGACAGCAAACCCACAACGATCATGGCCCCTGGTGGTCGCATCGATGTCTTTGTCTCCGGTGAGGGAGGCGCTGTTACCCAAGAAGACTTGATTGGCTGGGTCAGCGCTGCTTCCAAGTCCGTCTCCACCTATTTTGGTCGCTACCCTGTACCTCACGTAGAGGTACGAATCACTACAACCGAGGGCAGAGGCGTTCGCCATGGCAGAACCTTTGGTTCGCCAACTCGAATCACCATTTTAGTCGGCCGCGACACGACTGTGGCCGATCTCAAGCAGGATTGGACTATGACACACGAAATGGTCCACTTGGCGTTCCCATCGGTGCCTGAAAGACAACACTGGATTGAGGAAGGAACTGCCACATACGTGGAACCGATAGCTCGGGTACAGGCGGGGATTCTGGCACCTTCGAAGATGTGGAGCGACCTGATCCGCGATCTCCCTCAAGGATTGCCGGGCCCAGGAGATCAAGGGCTCGATCGCACCCACACATGGGGACGCACCTACTGGGGAGGAGCCCTATTTTGCTTTCTTGCAGACGTGCAGATCCACCAGAAAACTCAGAATCGAAAAGGCTTCGAAAGTGCTTTGCGAGGAATTCTCGCTGCCGGCGGTAGCATTTCCGAGGATTGGCCACTGGAGCGTGCGCTCAGAGCCGGAGACGAAGCTAGTGGAACGCGTGTACTGGAGGACCTCTACAAGGAGATGGCAGACAAACCTGTAACAGTTGATCTGCCAAATCTGTGGAGAGAGTTGGGAATTCAACGATCTCCGGATGGCGACGTTTCTTTCGTCGATGATGCCCCACTGGCTTCGGTGCGCAAGTCTATTATGTCCGGTCCAGATTCACGGTAAGCGTCCGGTTAGGTGGGTGGTTAGCAGGAGTGTGTTGCGTACGCTCGTGTCTCGCCAAGTGGAATCCGTTGTCCCGACTTCTCAATTGTCGGCGCGACACCTATTTTATTCGCGGTTCACTGCGGCAAATGCCTTCTGGTCAACGGACAAGCTATTGTAGCGAAGGGCGGCGATTAGCGCTGCATAGACAACCGAGTAAAGGAGTTGAATCCCGGCAACATCCCAGTCCTGACGAAGCGCGGTACCGAATGTCAATCCCAACATTAGAAGCGCACCGGCGACCAGAGCTTCCCGAGTACGAAAACCAATGATGATGAGAAGGCCGAGCGCCGCTTCTAGCCAAGGCAAAGCATATCCGAATGGCACAACAACGGCCGTTGGAAGGACAGTGTTTTGAAACATTTTAATTAAC
>JBARKD010000990.1:0-5070 GCA_049800615.1 Acidobacteriaceae bacterium
TGGAACTGGTCTCATAAATAGACAAATTTCGCAGAGGCCGCGCCTGAGACCGGCCCTCGAAGCGGGGCTCAGGGTCCAACCAGAAGCCCCAGACCCATATATGAGACCCATATATGAGACAAGTTCTAATAGAGTTCGGCTTGTTTCGACTCGCGGTAGGTGGATGGACCTGTGAAAATCGGACCCCTCGTATTGCTCTCGTTTGCCGTTTCCTCCTTGTCGGCGCAAGTCACCTATAACCGCATGCTGCATGCCGGCCGCGAGCCACAGAACTGGCTTACTTACTCGGGTGGTTACTCCAGCCAACGTTACAGCCTGTTGACACAGATTGGCCCGCAAAACGTCGGAAAGCTCCAATTGAAATGGGTTCATGTATTCGACACACAAAGCAAGATAGAAAACACGCCGTTGGTCGTCGATGGCGTCATGTATATCGGGGACACAAATCAACTATCAGCCGTAGATCCGGTGACAGGTCGAGCCTTTTGGACGCTGGATCACACCGTCGATCCCAGAGGCGTGTTTGTTCTGCCTATGATGAAAGCGGTCGCAATTTCCGGTGACCGGTTGTTCTGGGCAACGCTCGACGGACATCTGATCGCCGTTGACATCAAAGATGGCCACCCGATCTGGGATAAGGTCATTGCTGTCTGGCAGAAGGGTTATCAGCTGAATGTTGCGCCATTGGTGGTGAAAGACAAGGTAATTCTGGGTCCGGCAACCAACGAAGAAGGCGCAAACTGTTGGGTCGCAGCCTATGACGTCGAAACCGGAGCTGAAATTTGGCGCTTCGACGCGACTCCGGGTCCCGGTGAACCCGGGAACAATACCTGGCCCGCGGACTCATGGAAGCACGGTGGCGGCTCGATCTGGGTCACTGGGTCCTATGATCCGGAAACCAATCTAACGTTCTGGGGAACGGGTAACCCAAATCCGGGCTGGAATGGCGATCCACGCAGCCCCGGAGACAATCTCTACACCGATTCGGTGCTTGCCCTGGATGCCGACACCGGCAAGCTCAAGTGGTACTACCAGTTCACGCCCAATGACGAATTCGATTGGGACGCGGTGGAAATTCCCGTGCTGGCCGACATCACCTGGGAAGGCAAGCCGCGGAAGGTCATGCTCTGGGCAAACCGAAACGGATTCTTCTACGTGCTCGACCGGGTTACGGGGAAATTCCTGTTGGGCAAGGCCTTTGTGAAGCAAAATTGGAATATCGGATTTACCCCGGAAGGCCGACCCATCAAGGATCCCAAGTTTAAAGCAACGACCGAAGGCACCTTGATCATGCCCGGAGTTCAAGGCGGAACCAACTGGTACTCGCCTTCCTATAGTCCGCGCACTGGCTTGTTCTACGTTCCCTCTTGGCAGAACAGCTCACAGATCTCGGCGAAAGCGCCCGCAACCTGGGTAGAAGGCGAGAGATATACCGGCGTCGGCCACCCTGCGGGCGCTCCAGTCCCGGTTAGGCCTAAGCATGGCGGGGGCGGTCTCAGGACAGGAGGCTATGGTAACTCCGCAGCCTTCAGGACGGATGATGAGGGGTATGGCGCGATCATCGCCATCGTGCCCCAAACAGGCGAAAAGAAATGGGAATTCAAGATGAAGGACTACACCGAGAGCGGCGTGCTCACGACGGCGTCGGACGTGCTCTTCGCCGGGGGCAGAGAGGGTAACTTCTTTGCTCTCGATGCCCACACCGGCGAGCCTCTTTGGAAAGTGGGGCTGGGAAAAACCGTGGCCAGTGGTCCTATGACTTATTCGATCGACGGACATCAATATGTCGCCGTATGCTCAGGAAACTCACTCTATGTTTTCGGCTTGCCGGAATAAGCCGTGCGATGAGCTCTTACAGCAATCAGGCGTCTCTCAGGGGCAGGCGAGAAGCAATGAATCCAGGATTGAAATGCATTTGCACAATGTCGTTAATTGCCTGCATCGGCTCTGCCGTCGCTGGACATGCGCAAAATCTGCCGGATGGAAAAGGCAAGGCGGAGTTTCAGCGAGTTTGCGGCGTTTGCCATAGCGTAACCATGGCAACGACGCAGCGGATGGACCAGGCCGGGTGGGCAGACGTGGTCAACGACATGGTGTCTCGCGGAGCGCAAGGCACGCAAGAGGATCTGGACAACATCATTGCCTATCTGGCGGCGAATTACGGCGAAGGTAAGTCGGCGGCGGCGCCAACGGCACCTGCGCCAACGGCGCCCGCGCCGGCACCGGCGTCTCATCCGATCGCGCCGGCGGTAGCGTCGCTGACGGAAGCCGAAATCACCAGGGCGACCGGGCTGATCAAGACCAATGGATGCTTATCGTGCCACCGTGTTGGCCGGATGGGCTCCTATGTCGGTCCTGACCTGAGCGATATCGGAGCAAGCCTGTCAGGGACGGATATCAAGGCCGCCCTCGTGTCGCCGTCCAAAGATGTCCGTCCTCAGAACCGCTCAGTACGTTTCGTCACGAAAGACGGCAAGACGGTTACGGGAAGAATCCTGAATCAGGATGGGTTCAGCATCCAGATCATCGATTCCGAGAGCCAGCTTCGCTCCTTCCAGAAAGCAAGTCTCCGCGACTTCACGATTCAGACGGCAAACCCGATGCCCTCGTATGCGGATAAGATGAGTGCGCAGGACATCACCGATGTGGTTCACTATCTCAGCTCTTTGCAGGGCGCTGAAGGCCAGTGAAGCTTTTTTTTGCCGGCCTTTTCGCCGTTACGTTGCCCGGATAATAGGTTAATAGGTAAAAATCTGGAAGGACCTCTTGATGCCCCATTCTAAAAGCCGTGCCAATAGCGGTGCCAATAGATTGCTCGCAGTTCTTTTCGCGACCGCGGTAGGTCTTGTCATTCCGGCCGCTATCTCTCAAACTGCGCGGGCTCAAGGTTCTTCGACCTACACCTTGACTCCGGTTGAGTCTGGTATGCAGTTGAAAGGGCCCGATGGTCACGTGATCTTGACCTATGTGACCAAAAGGCCGGAAAATATTGGCCTCACCTCGCCCAGTGCTTCGTACTTCGATCCTCTCAACACGCCGTCGGGGGAGCGGGTTACCAATGCCGCGCCCGATGACCATCCCCATCACCGCGGCGTCTTCTTCGCCTTTTTAGACTCGGAGTTTCACACCCCGGTCGATTTTTCCAAATCAAAAGGGAACCACCCGCTACGCGCATTCAGCGTGCAGCGCGCTGATTTTTGGTCCTGGGGTCTGTATGCGCCGCGGGAAGGGCGTGTGATTCAAAACCGCGACGTGAATCTGGTAAACGCCGATGCCAGGCACGCGCAGCTGGAGATTCATAACGACTGGTTGCTCGAAAACAAGAAAATGGCTGAGGAAACCGATGAGGTCACGGTAACCGAGCGCGATGGCGTGTATGTCGTCGACCTCGCTTACCGGCTCACACCGCTCGTGGACTATGTGCTTCCCTTGCAATCGTTCGGAGGGTTTGCTGTACAGGCGCAAAAGTATGGTGACTGGTATTACTCGGCCGCCTATGGCAAAGTCACCCTCCCCCCGCCTACCTATTCGTATCCTGACTCCGACTGGCCATCCGAGCCTTGGTATGACTACACCATTCGCTTGAAGAGCGATGGAAAGACCGTGGGTGTTGCGGTTCTCGACCATCCGTTGAATCCGCCGACCCGGTGGCAGAACACGGTGTGGATGTTGAACCCATGTATTACTAGCTTCGGAACCACCACGATTCACCCGGATTCGCCCTTGGTCTTGCGTTATCGTGTGGTAGTCCACGATGGACCGCCGCCGGTCGATGTGCTGCAAAAACTTTCGGTGGAATGGCGCGGAATGCAGAGCGACCCGTTCTCTCAGTCAGCGCAGTGAGCGAGAGCAGGAAGGAAAAAGCATGACCAGCCGTCGTGATTTTGTGAAAGCCGGTGTTTCCATCGCGGCAAGTTCTCTTTGGCTGCCGCATTGCGGTTTGGCGCAGAGCGCTGCGTCTTCCACTGCGTTGCCGCCGGCCGGTGCCGACGGCTGGGTGTCGCTGCTCAACGGTCGCGACCTGACGGGCTGGTACACGATGCTGCAAAAGTCCGGCAAAGATGTTGCGCAGACAAGAAAAGTCGTCGTGATGGAAGAGGGGATGCTCCATATTCTCGGTAACGATGAGAACGCGGAACCGGCGGAGGCCGGCTATCTGGCGACCAACCAGGAGTTTGAAAACGTGCATATCCGGGTTGAGTACAAATGGGGCATGAAGCGCTTTCCACCGCGTACAGAAGCCAAGCGCGATAACGGCATTTTGTATGGTCTAGTGGGCGCCGACAAAGTCTGGCCGACCTGCGTGGAGTGCCAAATCGAAGAAGGGGACGTGGGCGATTACTTTCTGGTGGCCGGCATACGCGGGGTTCAGGCCAACCATGGAAACGGCATATTTGGACAGGGCCTCGGACCCAATGGTTGGACCAGCCCACCAACGCCAAAGACGGACAAAAGCGGTACGCCACCCCCGGAGCCAGTGGGCGGCCGAATGATCAAGGATGGGAATTTCGAGAATCTCGACGAATGGAACACTGTCGAAGTAATCTGGCAGGGTGATCGGTCAGCTCACATCGTGAATGGACGAACCAACAACGCCATTTCCATGCTGCAGCAGCCCGATCCGCAAAACCCGGGCAAGTTCATTCCCCTTACTCGGGGAAAGATTGCGATAGAAATCGAGTTTGCGGAGATATGGTTCCGGCGCATCGAAGTGAAGTCTTTGGTCTGATGGCTCATCCGAACGTGAAAGAGAAAGCCTGCACTCCAGGATCGAGGAACTCGATCGTAAAAATGTGATCTTTGACAGCGCCCTTCTGTCTCACGAGCTGATACACCGATTTAGCGCATCTTCCAACTTTCAGCCGATAAGTCCCCACCATGCCGGGGCGTGGCTGCCCGTCCGAAAGGAGCTGCCCACGCTTAGAGAAGGGTATGCTCTCCTGAACGGACACCAGGACTAATCCACATGCCCAATAAACACTTTCGAGGGTGATAGCGAAGCGCCTCCGCAGGAGAGAGCGGCTCATCGTCGGAAAAACCGGCTAATTCGCTCCTCGAGCAGATTGGATG
>JBARKD010000991.1:0-3307 GCA_049800615.1 Acidobacteriaceae bacterium
GTACTGCTCCAAAGTGAGTCCACCAAGAGTTGCTGAGACGTTCGGGTAATTACTCAGTTGCGCGGGGTTGGTGATAAAGACAGAAGCTCCGATTGTTGACTGCTCAGATTCTTCTTGCAGCCACGGACGATTGCGGGTCACGTATTTGCCGTAACCGGCGCGCAGCAAGGCTTTGCCGTTGCCGAAAATGTCGTAGGCAACACCCAGACGCGGCTGCAAGTTGGTGTATTCATTGCCACGGTTGGGACTTACGAACGCCCCAATTCCGGCGAACTCCGGGTTATTCAGCAGGCCGTGGTAGAACGAGTTGTCGCGCAGATTCGTATCCAAGTCGTAGCGCAACCCCACGTTAAAGTGCAACCGGCGCGTAGCTGATATGTCGTCCTGGGCGAAAAACCACGGTACGTTCGACGTATAGTTAAAGGTCCCCGGCGTCTCCAACTGCAAGGACACTGGCCAAGTCGAGGGATCAGCCTGATTGAAAGGTTGATCGGTGGTAAACGTCCATTGGCCGTATTGGTAGAAATGGGCGCCGTACGAGTTGTACTGCCGCGTTAGTCCGCCTCCGAATTTCAAACTGTTCTTTGGCAAAGTGAGGAAAAATGTGTCATAGCCCGTGTAATCGTGACGGGGAAAATACTGTGGATCGTCAACGTTACCCCCAAAATAAAACGCCGGCCGCTGGATGGCCACAGCACCAGGATCTGTCTGCAGCGAGTACAAATCCTGATACATGAAGATGAACCCTGCTGTGTTCACCTTTGTGGGGGAGATTACCCAATCATCTTCGGCCACCACATTATGCGATTTGCTGAAGTTGTTCTGGTTGTTGGCGTAATTCGCCGGCCCGCCAGTCGGGGTAACGTGGTTGTCGTATGCATATCGCACCCACATCGAGTTGCTCTTGTTGAAGCGGTGGTCCACTCTTCCATCTAACAGCGTTTCCGTCTCCGTAAAGGGGTAGTTTCCGTTCTCTTCGGACGCAAACGGATTACTTGCCGGCAGCGCTTCCACTTCCGCTGTGTCGATGTGAAGGTTTTCGTAGCCCACAAAAAAGTGCGTACTATTGTTGATGAGTGGACCGCCAAAAGTACCACCAACACGCCACAGCTTATATGGCGGTTTCGATGTCGCCAGCGCATTCGTCGCATCCAGCGCCTGATCGCGCCCAAAATAGTAGCCAGTTCCGTGGTATCGATCTCCTCCTGCTTTCGTCGCAACCGTGACTACCGCGTTCATGGCATCGCCGTATTGCGCATCAAACTGATCGCGGTACACCTTGAACTCCTGGATGGCGTCCTGGCTCATATTGATGACTGGCGAGCCCCAGATTGGGTCATCAATCGGCGCACCGTCCAGAATCGTCGAGTTGCCGCTTCGTTGATCCGCAACGCCGCCGAACTTGGTCACGTTGAAGGCCGGGTATACCCCCATGTTCGTCATCGTGCTCGACCCCGGCATTGTCTGCGCGATCACCAGGAAGTCGCGGTTCAATACAGGCAGGTTATCGATCTGCTCGCTGTTGATCACGGACGAAGGCTCTGACTTGGTGACTTCAATTTCCGCACCAACTTCGGACGTCACCGTTACATTTTGTTTCAGCTCGCTAACCCCCATCGTAAAGTTCACCGTGTCGTCGGAGCCTACCAAGAGTGTGATGTTCCTTTTTTGGGTAACGAAACCCGGCGCCTCCGCGGAAATCACATACGGCGCCGGCTGCAGATTTACTCCCCGGTAGTTCCCACCAGACCCGGTAACCTGGGTTTGCGACTCTCCGTTTTTCGTATTGGTAATCGTGACGGTAGCGCCGGGCAATACAGCATTGGATGGGTCGGTCACGACTCCGCTAAGGTTCGCGCCTACCTGCGCCCTTGCGGGAACCGAACAAACCGCCAGAACGAATATCGATGCGTACAGAGTGAATCGCTTCCTTGCAATAAAAATACTTCGACGTAACCTCATGGGCCCCCTCCAGCGCATTAGCTACTGGCCACAACTTCGCCCAGGTTGTTAGAGCTCTACATGCGCAGTGTTATTTCCGAGTCCAACGAACCTTCGCAGCTTGCTCATTTAACAGGTCGTTTCTTGAAAGTCCTTTTAAAAAGCTTCAAAAATCCTTAAGAAAACCTTCGAAATGACATTTACCGTGCTCGGTCAAACATAATTCGCATCGGTAAGCGCTCACATAGTTGTTGCCGCCGCTATCAGCAACGGGCGCTCCCACTGTAGTTCTTAATAACTTTCCAAGACTTTTCAAAGGACTTTCATAGCGAGGATGGTTTATCAGGACCAAAGTGAGTGTTTTCCTAGAGTTTTACTTGCGGGATGAACTTGTCGGCGCGAGGGTGGAGGGTCTACTCAGTAATCTCGGACTGAGATCCGTGTTCGAAAGCAGCCCAGTAGCGTACGCGCTCTACTAACTCGGATGGTCTCAAATGCTCACACCCCCCCCACAAAACGAACGAGCCAATCAACGTAAGGCCGTCCTCTCAGGGTTCCTGAGTTGGACCGTGGATGCCTTCGATTTCTTCGTCCTCATTTTTGTAGTCTCCGCAATCGCCCGGGATTTCGGGCGCTCAATTCCAGCCATCGCCTTGACGATCACTGCGAGTCTTGCGATGCGTCCGGTTGGTGCCTTTGTGTTCGGCATTTTGGCCGACAGGTACGGGCGACGTCCCCTCCTGATGGCGAACATCATTTTTTATTCGTTGATGGAGATCTTGTCGGGGCTAGCGCCCACCTACAAGGCTTTCTTTCTTTGTCGCCTGCTCTATGGCATTGGCATGGGGGGCACTTGGGGAGTTGGTGCGTCACTGGCTATGGAATCAGTGCCTTGCAAGTGGCGCGGTTTGGTGTCGGGATTGTTGCAGGAAGGCTATGCCACCGGAAATATTCTCGCCGCTATCTGCTACTACACAGTATTTCCCCACTGGGGCTGGCGCCCCATGTTTTTTGTCGGCGGAATCCCTGCTCTTCTCACTCTCGTGATCTGTTCCAGAGTAGAGGAGAGTGAAGCACGGGACGCAACATGCGCCGATTGGGGCACTTATCGCGCTGCAATTTCCAAAAATTGGCAACTCTTCTGCTATCTGGTCGTGTTAATGGCGATGATGAATTTTATGTCCCACGGCACCCAGGATATGTACCCCACGTTTCTTCAACGGCAGCACTACTTTTCTGTAAATCAAACTGCGCTCGTCACTGTCATTTCCATGATCGGCGCCATCTGCGGGGGAATCACGTTCGGCCTCTTCTCGGAAAGGTGGGGGCGCCGTAGAGTCATGATTACTGCCGCGCTGCTGGGCAC
>JBARKD010000992.1:0-5427 GCA_049800615.1 Acidobacteriaceae bacterium
GGGATTGTGCAGCGATGCAGAGAGACCGATCTGCTCTACGTAGAAGGTTTTGGAAGCCTCAAGGTCGCGTACCTGGAGCGCAATAAAGCTTGGCCCGATCAATTTTGGCGTAGTCCTGTCCTTGCAAGATGTTGTCATGGTCCTTATAATATGTGTAAGGATCCTTATATGTCAAGGGTGGAAGGTAAATCGACGAACATGGCACCAGAACATCCGATGGCTGATCGGCTAGGATACGTGCTCAAGCGAGCACAACACGCACTCCGGACAAGCATGGATGACCAGCTAAGCCATCTGGGTGTGACCACGGCACAGTTCAACGTTTTATCCGCAGTTCAGCGGCAACCGGGCATTTCAAATGCCTCCCTTGCACGCGGGGCGTTTGTCACAGCACAGAGCATGCTGGGGATCGTGGCCAACCTGGAAAAGATGAGGCTCTTGCATCGAACTCCTCACCAGACACACGGACGCATCATGCAGAGTGAGTTGACGAAAAAAGGCACTGAGGTGCTGGCGACCGCACGCCAAGCAATCGATGCTGTGGAGAAGAGGATGACAGTCGGTTTTACTGCTGAGGAGATCGGTACACTACGGTCCATGCTTCAACGGTGTGCCCAGAATATGCATTCCGCAGAGAGCCGACTGCCCAAATGACCTGATCGATATGGTGCCCGCACGCCGAATAGTCCTCAAATGTCTCTTATGAGAAGTGATGGGGAGCGGGTAGGATTTCAAGCAAGTGTTGAACCACCCGAAAGGTGTGTATGAGTGCCATTGTTGGAAAGAGGATCGCCATTGTCGGCGGGGGGCCAGGCGGACTCACGCTGGCGCGGCTACTGCAGCAAAGCGGTGTGCAGGTTTCCGTACATGAGCGTGATCAGAGCCGCAGCGCGCGAGTCCAGGGCAGCGCATTAGACCTCCATGAAAACTCCGGACTAGCGGCACTGGAAGCTGCCGGCCTGATAGATGCGTTCTGGGCCAATCACCGGCCGGATCTCGATCGTCTTCGCCTTACCGATGCCAAGGGAACGGTTCTCCATGATCATTCCCGCCGGATGGCCGGGGCCGGGAAACGTCCTGAGATCGAGCGTGGTCCATTGCGCGATCTTCTGCTCGATTCGCTTCAACCCAACACCGTGCAGTGGGACTGCAAGCTCGAGTCTGCAGAGTTGCAGGGCGACCAGGTCTTGTTACGTTTTGCGAGCGGACAGATTGCACTGGCCGATATCGCGGTCGGCTGCGACGGGGCGAACTCCCGCTTTCGCGAGCTGGTCACTTCCATTCGGCCAGAGTACGTCGGGGTGTCGCTCGTAGAGGGTCTTGTTCCTGGAGCAAAGCAGACGATCCCTGAGTTGTGGGATCTTATCGGCGGATCAGCACTGATCGCTCTGGGAGGCGAAAGAACCATCGGCATGGGAACCAAGCCTGACGGCAGCGTGCTGTTCTACGCAGGAGTGAAGACCCGTGGCGACTCCGCGCGAAGTAGCTTTGAAGAGGCAAGCGGCCCGGACCAGCGAGTGGCATGGTTCCACGCCAACTTCAAGGGGTGGAGCGAGATATGGGATCCTCTTTTCAAGGAAGCGGCGTCTATGGTCTGGCGCCCACTACTCGTTTGCCCGGCAGATCAGCATTGGGAGCCGAAGCGCAACGTCACGTTGATCGGCGATGCAGCGCATGTGATGCCGCCGTACGCAGGCGAGGGCGTAAACATGGCGATGCTCGACGCCCTGGCGCTGTCACGGCTCCTTCTTAGCCAAGACACATCCTCTGACGCGATCGCGGCGTACGAAACCGAGATGTTTGCGCGCATGCGGCACATGACGGAAGACACGATGGTGAACACAGAGATGTTCTACGCACCAGATGCCTCCGATCGCGTTGTGGCTCTGTTTCGCAGCTTTGGCGCAGCTGAGGCGGTTCCGCCAGCCGCAGAACCTTGATGCGAGCCGGTCATCTCAGAAGGCGGAGTAGCACTTCACAAGTCCTTGAGCAAGGCCAAACGCGATCTTCGCGTTTGCAGCGGAGCTTGACCGCCGCCCCAATCGGATCGGTACCACGAAGTCGGCTTCTCGTCACTTGATCGACTGCCGGCGAGAAGCGCGTTTTGTCGGTACTAATGACTGCTCTCCGAAAGGGTGGGAATGAAGGGGCATCGCTGTCGCGGCAGAATCCCGGACGCCTCGCCGGAGCGTCCGGGACGACCACTATTGCTCAGTTCTTCGCCTGCAACCCCTCAAGGTATTTCTTGAGCCGTTCCAGCGCGGCCTGGCTCCCCACCGGGTCCAAGGCGCCATTCTTCGAGCGCGACACGGTCACGCTTCCTTCCGACCCGACAAGGGAGAAGAACCTGCTGAACATACTCTTGCCACCGGGAAGAGACCGTACGGTCCAGACCGCAAGTGAAAGCACTTGCGGCACGGGCTTGCCGTCGCTGCCGATGGGCTGCCCCGTGACCACCCTCTCGAAGCCAGGAATACAGACGACTGTCGTCTGCACCAAGCTCAGCTTTCTCCCATCCGGAAGGTCGAGGTTTTCGAATACTTGATCGCCGACGCGGTTGGGGTGGTCGAGCGCCCCGGTGATAAACGGTTTTGCGTCGCTCGACTTAGTGAACCATTTATAGACGTTCCCTGGGGTTGAGACGAAATCAAATATCTCATTGGCAGGCCTGTCGATAACTATATGGTTTTCGACAAAGACGACGTTGGTGTTGTCGCCGATAGCAGAAACAAAGGCTGGCGGGGCGGTTTGCGCTGACGCGGCGGTCGCCGCCGCTATCACGCCAAAACCCAACAAAGGCAAAAATAAAAGGTGCTTCATCAATCTTCCACTTGGCATGTTGCTCTCCTTTTTCAGTTGTCTTGCGATTTGACACCGCGGGCTCCTGGACCTGAGCGGGTCCAGCGGCCTCGCACTCATCTCTAGTGGCTAAATCCTGGACGTCAAATTGCGACTCCACCTGCGACCTCGATCCGCTGCGCATTGACCCAATGATTCTCTTCCGAGATCAGCGACGCGATCATAGAGCCGAGATCTTCCGGCAGACCTGCCCGGCCTAGTGCCGTATTTTCGGCAATCATTTTGTTGACAGCAGGATTGTCGCGAACGATGCCGCCGCTGAAATCGGTTTCGACCGGCCCCGGCGCAACCACATTGACGGCGATCCTGCGCGGACCCAACTCCTTTGCCAGATGCCTCGACAGCACTTCGACCGCTCCCTTCATCGAGGCATAGACCGCGCCTCCGGGCGAGGCAGTGCGAGTCCGCACTGTCGATATGTTGACGATGCGGCCGCCATCCTCGATCAGCGGGAGAAGCTTCTGCGTCAGAAAGAAAACGCCTTTGAAGTGCACGTTGTAGATGCTGTCGAACTCTTCCTCGGTGGCCATTGCAAACGGCATGTTGCGGTGACTTTTACCCGCGTTGTTCACAAGGAAGTTAAAGCGCGTGGCTGAGAGGTTGGCTAGCGCGTCACTAACGCTCTCGACGAAAGCATCGAACGATGCGGAATTGCCGGTGTCCAGTTGCAGAGCAATGGCCTTGGCTCCCGCGTCTTTCACCGTGGCAACGACCGCCTCCGCGTCCGTGCCATGCGTGTGATACGTAAAGATCGTGTTGACGCCGCGCTTCGCGAGGCTCTCAACCGTACTGCGGCCAATACCACGACTGCCACCGGTGACAATCGCAATCTTCTCTGGGGTAATTGCATTCGTTTCCATCAACATTGTGCGCTCCAATCTGATTTGTAGTGTCTGTCTAGTCAGTCATTCATCAAGACTAAAAAAATCACGCTACCACGCGCCACAGAGCCTCGAAGCCCTCTTTGCAGTGCTTCTTTGCATGGGCTGAATCCTGAGTCATGAAATCTATCGTCGCCTCCGCGACAGAGTTCATGATCGCGACGACGAAACCCATTGGGGCCTTACGCATCGGACCGCTGGCGCGAATGCGTTCCAGCAATCCTGCGATGCCTGACATCGTCTTATGGCCTGCCGCGCGGGTCTTCTGCGTGATCTCGTCAGAGACGCTGAGCTGTGCCAGCGCTCGTCTCTTCTCAGGGTAGGACACTGCCCAGCTCATCCAGTGCTGCCACAGGTTCCAAAGCTGATCGCGAGGTTCTGCGCCTGTGGGAAGGTTTTTCGTAGCGGCAGACGCCATCTCGATTTTCAGTTCAAGATAGAGGTGATTGAAGAGGTCCGTTTTGGTTTCGAAGTAAGTGAAAAGCGATCCATTCGCAACGCCAGCCTCTTTCGCGATGCCAGCTGTCGGCGCGCTCAGGCCCTGCGTAACGATAATCCCCGTCGCCGCCTCCAGAATCGCACTTCTCTTCTCATCGCTCTTCGGCCTTGACATGAGTCCATAATATAGATAAGCGTCTGGACAGTCAACTATTATCTTTTGGTTTCGCACTGGTCGTGAAGGAGCGACGAGCGTAATAGCGCACTATCGCCTTTTGGTAAGCGACAAGAGATGACGTGAGTCCTCATAAACGCCCAGATGGTCAGGAAACATAGAAGTAGTTAACGCTCTTGCTACGGCTTGAAGGAGGCCGTTGCAATGGCGCGAAAGACAAAAGCGACGCGGAAGCGAGTTCCCAAAACCATCCTGAAGCTTCCGGATCTTGAGCAGTCCAAATCGGCTGTGCTCAACAGCCTCATCTCCCCCAGTTCTCAGCGCTCTTACGATTATGCGATTCGCGAGTTCATTGACTGGTATTGCTCCGAGCCACGGCTGGCTTTTAACAAGACCGTCGTAACGACGGAGGCCACTGCCGATCTCGAGAAAAATGAAGCAGTAACGGCCGCTTTTCGTGACCGACTCCCAATCGGTAGGGCCGCCACACCAAACGATATCGCGGGTGTGATTGCATTTCTCGCCAGTGAGGACGCCGTCTTCATCAATGGAGTGATTCTGCCAGTCGACGGTGGTCTCCATGCGTCCAACGGGCAACCGAACTTCCTCGCGCTCCTCGGACAAGGCTGACGCCAAACAGGAATACTGATAGGAGGAAATCATGATTCACAGTTCAGCGTTAAATCAGTTGTTCAACGAAGCAAGAACCTACAACGAATGGAGCGATAAACCCGTTGATGAGCGGATGGTGCGCGATCTTCACGACCTTGTGACATGGGGTCGACCGTCGGCCAATTCCAGTCCGGCTCGATCGCTCCGCGTTGCGCGCGCGCAAATCGACTTTGCGGCACAGAATACGTGAGTGGTCTGTTTTGCTCAGCCCGGCACCTGCACTGGCGAACATACTACGCGTTCGTGGGGTGAAGAGTCTGCAACCAGAAGCCGACGGAATCTCTCACCTGCTTTCCGCGAACGATAGGAACAGCAATGGCTCGCAAGAAATTGCGGAAGGCGATTGCTAGAAGACAAACACCAGGAGATTACAGGATGAAGATTCTAGTGACAGGTGGGACG
>JBARKD010000993.1:0-3393 GCA_049800615.1 Acidobacteriaceae bacterium
GGCGAACCACCGCGAAGGCCGCGGCTTGCGGGCCTTTCTTGGGGACAACAAAATAGGGCTTCTCGTACAGCAAAGGCGGTAGCTCGTCGGCAGAGGAAAACTGGGTAATTTCGAGAGTGTCTTTACCGGGAATACGCAACCGTTTGAGATCCTCCGGCTCGATGATGGCGTACTTCCCCTTCTCATACTCGTAACCTTTGACCACGTCCGGCTTTTCCACCGCATGACGGTCTTCGCCGTCGTGCCCATCGTCGGCAGTGACGTTCTGATGATGAATTCGCTGTCCTGTCGCGCGATCGATCTGATGAAATTGGAAGGGGCGGCTGGTGTTCGACGCGGGATAGATCTCCACCGCAAAACTCACCAGGGAAATGGAAATTTGTCCAGACCAGTAAGCATGTGCCATCGGAAATCTTGGATGCTGGATGCGCCCTTTGCGATGCTGGATACGCCCTTTGCGGACGAGTCATTTTGCGTTTTTAACCCCGTTTGATAATCTTGTTGGGTTACGCAATGCGCGCGTAGCTCAGTTGGATAGAGCGTCTGGCTACGAACCAGAAGGTCGGGAGTTCGAATCTCTCCGCGCGCACCATGAGCCTCTCCGGCCGTTTCGAGCCTTTCCTTCCCGGCGTCTATTTCAAGTCATTCTCCCGCAGCCATGCGACCGACCGCCGAATCCCTTCCTCAAGAGAAATCCTGGGCGCATAGCCAAAGGCCCTTGACGCCTTCTCGATGGGAAACTCCTGGTCCCGGGCCAAAAGGTAGACGGCATGCCGCGTCAAAAGAGGCCGGGAGCGAACGCCAAGGAATCCGTACGCGGTTTCCATTGTCCGCGCCAGGGTCATCGCCGCGCTGAAGGGAAGATTGATCCATGGCGGCTTGACAGCCAGCTGTTCCGCGAACAAAGTCGCATATTGCTTCCACGTGGCGCCCGTGCCTCCGGAGATGTTGTAAGCCTGACCCAGGGTGTGCGCGCTTTCCGCTGCGTCGAGCATGCCCTCGGCCACAGTGTCGACGTACACGAAGCCTCCGGGCGCCGCGCCTGCGTCGATATAGGCCATCACACCCTGGCGGAGCAGCGTTGCCACTTCCCGGGTAAAGTCTTTCCCCCTGGGACCGTAGATAGTGGCTGGACGAACCACAGTTACCGGAAGACCATGCTCCCGGTAGGAGCGCCAGACCGCGGCTTCCCCCAGGATTTTGCTTTGGTTATAGGGCAGACCGGCGTCGACCGGGAGATGCTCCTCGTCGCAGGGCGTATGGGGATAGCCGTAGATATCCGTCGTGCTGACATGTAGAAATCTTTTGAGCCCGGGTGCTGCCCGCGCCGCGTCCAGCAGGTTCTGTGTGCCGCCTACATTCGCTTCCTGATAGGTACGCTTTGGCGCCCAATCCGTGGAGCAGGCGGCGCAGTGAAATATGGTTTTCACCCCGGCGACCGCTTCTTGTAAGGCCGCCTGGTTGGAGAGGTCCCCACGAACCGTGCGCTTTGGAAGAGAAGCCAGATGACTCAGGTCGGAGTTTGCGCGGGCAAGGATGACCAACTCCTCTCCGCGTTCGTGCAGCATTTGTGCGACCCTGCCGCCCAGAAAACCACTTGCACCCGTCACCAGGCAAGCCATGCCGAATTCTATCGGATACAGCGTTGGCGTTGGTTCGAACGAAGCGCTGAGCGTTCTAGCTGACGGCCAGATCCGCCAGCACCGTGCGATTGCGCCCGATTTCTTTGGCCCGGTACAGCGCACGATCGGCAGCGGCAAGAATTTGCGAATCCGAGGTTGAGCCGTTGGTGACCACGCCTGCGCCAATGCTCACGGTCACGAAAATCTTCGATTCATCAACCAGGACCGGTCCATCATCGACGGCCGCCCGAACACGTTCTGCGCTCTGGTCGATTTGTTCCCGGGTGCACCCGGGCATGACGACCACGAACTCTTCCCCACCATATCGCCCGACCGAATCATAGCCCCTGACGCTTGCAGTAATGCGTTGGGTTACTTGCTTCAGAACCGAGTCGCCGGTTATGTGCCCGTAGCTGTCATTAATTTTTTTGAAGTGATCTACGTCGAGCATCAGCACGCCGAGAGCGGACGAGGATTGCGCGGCACGCTGCAACTCGCGCCGCAGCGTCTCCATAATCTCGGCCCGGTTCAGCACTCCAGTAAGTTGATCGTGCGTGGCCTGGAAACGAAGCTGCTCCTGCGCGCGGATCTGGCTGTCCTGCAGTGTGAGGATCCGGTTGCAGGCTCTCAGCCGAGCCTGCAGTTCATTTCGGTCAAAGGGCTTCGTCAGGTAGTCGTCCGCGCCCGCTTCCAGGCCTCGGACTAGATCCTGTTTAGCGTCGTTTGCAGTCGCCAATAGGACATATTGGTAGGGGCTCTGGTTACGTTCTCGAACCATACGGCACAACTCCAGACCATTGATGCCAGGCATTACCCAATCGAAAATGAGCAGCTGTGGAGGAAAATCCTGCTGCAAAATCTTCCACGCTCGTTCGCCGTCTCCGGCAAGGGTGACTTTATAGCCCCAGTTTTCCAGCCAGCTTTGCAGGATCCTGCGGAACATCGTGTCGTCTTCCGCGACGAGCACGCGATTGCAGGATATGCCCGGCCGCACGAACTCAGGAGTATCTCCGTTGCACTCACGACCGGTCATCACTCAATCGTCTCCGGTCTTCCGTCGATCTTCGAATCCCTCATTCCGCGCACCGTTGTCTGCAATTGAGACAGTAGCGGTTCCAGGCTTGCATAGAGGATTGCGGCCCGCGCAAAATCAGCGTTCCTGCCACCTTCCTCCAACTCACGAGCCAGGTTCGAAATCGTCGCAATTCCCATGTATCCCACTTCACCTTTGACTGTGTGCGCGACCTGTTCCAGGCTGGCGGCATCGTGGTTGGTGATCGCCTCCTGAAGACTTGCCATATGTTTTGGTATGTCTGTCAGGAATATCTCGATCACCTCCTGTAACAGCCCTTCGTCGCCGCCGAGCCGTTCCAGGGTGTCGGCCCTGTCCCAGACCATGGGGGTGGGAGTTGCAGTTTTATCCTGGCCGGGGTGGGGGCCCGCTTCAGAGTCCTTCGGCTCAGGGAAGTTATCGGCAATTGCCATTTCCAGCTCCATTTCCCGCATCAGGATGTCCATCGGAACCAGGTCGAAGCCGCCGGACGCCAATACCGCGAGAGCTTCTCTGCCATTGGCGGCGATGTCCAGGGAATGTCCCATTTTTGCAAAGCGCGCAAGGCCACCGCGCGCAAGGCCACTGCGCGCAAGGCCACTGCGCGCAAGGCCACTGTCTGATTGCTGCGATTGTCTTCCGCGAGCAGCATATGGAGACCGTTACGCCGCCTTGGGCGTGTGACTTCGTGAGGTCTGGCTGCGTCTTGAGCCAAGGCAG
>JBARKD010000994.1:0-5608 GCA_049800615.1 Acidobacteriaceae bacterium
GTAAAAGAGCGGCTGACCGCCGTCGGCGCCATGTTGAATTGCTGAATACAAGTGCCAGAGAGACGGGTCGCTCAGTTCTTTCCAGGTGAAAATCTCATCCATCCACACCTGTTTATGAGGCGACCACAGAATGCAGGACGCAATCAAAGAGAGCACTGAGCAGGCGAGCAACCAAGCCTCTCCGCTGGTCGTTCGAGGACGGGGCCGATTTGTCGGCTTGATTGTTTCCAGACAAGACAAGCGACACCTATTGGGATTGGACACCTATGGGGATTGATAGATGAGATCGCAATCCCATTCGAGAATCTCGCGGCCGGGCCCCGCAAGTCCGCCGCAGAAGTTGTGCGTGTTGCGGTATCCGAGCCCGGCTAGCTGCGTGGCCAGGGGAAGCGCGGCAATGGTCTTGTCCGAGGGGAATTCGTGGAACCTCCACTCCAGCACGACGACATCGGGGCGCCCGGGCAGAAGCTGTTCGTAGCGAAGTTTGGAGGAATTGCGGGTACTCCACCAATAATATGCCTCGGGCTGATTAAGAAAGATGTTGTGGTCATAGTATGGCTGCACACCTACGGAAAGAAAGTCGTTGCCAATTTCCAGGATTTTTGCGTTCTTGAGGACGTAAGGTTTGAGAAAGGCCGCGGTATCAGCACTCGATCCATAAACACGGTCATGATCGAATCGAAAAGCAAATTCAGCCCAGCCTATCTGTACCGCGGCACAAAGTAACAACATCAGCAGCGGTAGTTGCTCGTAGAGAGGACGTTGCGAAAAGGACATTTCCGACTCCGGCCAAGTCATCCAAAGGAGGCCAATCACGCATGGCAACATCAAGCCGGAATGCCAGAAAAATGCGTACGTGTGGCAGAGGATGACAAGAAACAGGGCCGGGATGAGATAGTGCAGCTTGCCGGTGCGAAGAAGCTTCCAGGCCAGCAGTATCCAGAAGACGCAGCCTAACCAGAAGGGACGCACGAGGCCCTCTGTGAGTCCCCCCGAGAGGCGGGACTCGAGTTTCCAATTCAGCCATTGTATGGATCTCTTGTTTGCCGGCTCCGGGCGCGGGTAACTCGGTGGCAGTTGCGATTGCTGTAAATCAATCCAGCTATGCGGCGCGTTTCCGTTCCTGAATGCGAATGCCGCGCCGCTGGCGTCCTTCGCCGGATGTCCCGCCCAGATGCAGAGTCCATACAGGGCCAGAAGCACGAGGGAGGCAGTAACGATCCTGCCGTCAGAGGCCCGCGTCTTTTGCGCGCGCCGCCCTAACCAGAGATCGATAGCGTACACCAAAGCCAGCCCACCGGAAACTGCGGCGGTGTGGGGCGCCACATTGGCTAAAAGGCCCAGGCAAACGGCGATGGTAAGTGGTCTCTCAAGCCTTTGCCGCCAGAAGCAGGCGCAAAGAAAAATCAACACCGGCGCCATGACGTAGCTTCGCGCGACGATGGCGTATTGGAAGGACAGATAAAAGGTAAAGGGCAACAGCAGCTTAAGCCAGCGGGGGAATGGCGACGCGAGCACCAGGAGCGATACTCCGCAAAAGGCTATCGCCGCTGCGATCCAATGCATTCCGGCATAGCTGACGTGGAGCCGGGACAGCAGCCACAGCAATAGATACCAAAGCCCGGGATGCCCTTCATAAGAGAGCAAGGGAAAAACCCGATTCAGGGGCAGCGTGCGGGCGATTTGCCAGGCTTGCGCTTCATCTGCCCAAGGCTCGTGATACGGGATCGCCCAGATGAGCAGGCCCGCATACAGGCAGAGGGTGACGATCTCGGCCACGCCTGCATGAATCGCCGGAAAGTAACTGCCCCGGTTGCCTGGCGCAGGCGAAATCCCGGCAGTTGACGAGTCAGACGCCGGCTTGGTCACGGATTCCAACATGGCGCGTTCACTCCAGGGACTCCATGCAGAGGGGCTTCAAGGCTTATCACACTGACTCAGGGCAGCTTGCCGATGAACGGCAACTAATTCTCTTTTTACGCCAGGACCGTCGAGGGACGCGAGAATATTCCATAGGAAGCTGGGATTGTTTCTGATTGAGTAGTCGAACCAAGTGGTCCCTTCATCAGTCGAATCCGAGGCGTGAGAGTCGAGCACAACAAAATCCGCATGCGAACAAAGAAAATTCATGCTGTCTTGAATGTTTTTCGAGTAATAGCCGGCATCACGATAGGACCGCATCAGGTGATAATCCAACACATACGTCCTTGGACCAGCGAGCGCCGCGGGCCAGTCCAGTAGAAAGTAATAATGAGATTGTGGCTCGCGCGAGTAGCGCATCAGCTTTGAAAAATCCTGTTGCCATCCGACGACGACCGGAGTCTGGGGGGCGAAGATTCCATCGAGACGTCGAACATCGAGAAAGCGCCAATTGGCCGATTCCGGTCCGCGGATCAACGCGGACAGTATCGGAGAGCCGACCAGAAAAATCACAATTACGATGGCTATCTGTCGAGAGGCGGTGTGCAGCGAAACGGGAATCGTCAAGCTAAGCCAGTTGGCGAACACCGCGAGGACAATCGCCATCCCGATCGCGCTGGGGAGAACATATCTCGAGATCAAAACGGGAGTCACCAGAACCGACAGAACAAACAAAACAGCGGGGGCAAGCAGGAGAGCAAACGCGATCAGCTGCAGTGCATTCTCCTGATTGGAAGTGGATCGGCGGCCCTCCGCGCGGAACAAGTTCCTCAGCCAAAAACCCAAAACCACCACCAAGGGGAGCAGGAGCGAGAGGTCTGCCCCGCGGCGGACAATCTGAAACACTAAACCAGAGGAGTGCCGCTGGACCAAGGAAAGCCACGGAAGATAGGCCCAAAACAGGTACGAATCGTAGAGGCTTTTGAGGGTCGGAATAGGTATCCAGCTGTGTGGTTTGCCGGCCGCCATGGAGGCCCGAATGGCCGGAATCCAGAACAGGAGAGCAAGGCATCCTGCCGCGTGTGAGAGGTAGACCTTGATTCTGAAGCGATGGTCCATCGCATCGAACAGCATGAGCGCAGCCAGAATTAAACCGCTGTAAATCAGGCCCAGGATGTGTGTCAAAACCAATGCCGCCTGGGCTATGAGATTCAAAACCAATAGCCGCCGAGTCGCTTTGCCGGGAGCGGCCAATTGCTGATAAACGGCGACCGCGATTGCGACGGATAGCATAAAGAGTCCGTAAAAGCGCCCTTCTGCATTCTGGTCAAGCAGCAATCCCGAAGCGCCCCAGATGGTGAGAACCCCGAAGGCTGTAGCCCAAAGTCCGTAGACACGCCGTATACAGAGCCAGGTCACCAGGAAGGCCCCACAAACACACAGACATGAGTACAAGCGGAGCGAGAGGACGCTTGCGCCAAAAAGCGTGGCCCAGAACCACGCAGTGGCGTAAAAAAGCGGCTGACCGCCGTCTGCTCCATGTTGAATGGCCGAGAACAGATGCCAGAGAGACGGATCGGTCACTTCTTTCCAGGTGAATATCTCGTCCATCCACGCTTGCTTGCTGGTGGACCAGAGAACGCAGGAAGTCAGAAGCGACAATACAGAGCAGCAAAGCAACCAGACTTCAGCACCAGACACCTTTCGCCGTGATGCGTTCTGCCGGCGGCTGAGAGTCCCGCTGGCAGAACTCACGTGGGCCGGAGTTGTTCCTTCACCGGCCGGCTGCTGGATTTGGGCTGAAAGGCCATGAAATACCACTTCAGATAATGGGGCAGCCATTGCCAGAGCTTGAAGCGAGACGTACCCGCGGTCCGGTCGCGCCAGGTGGAGGGAATCTCGGAGATGGTATAGCCGGCGAGAAAGGCCTTGACCGTGATCTCGAGGCTCAATTCGAATCCGCCCTTGCTTTCGATGCGGATGTTCCCCAACATAGCGCGGTCGTACAACTTGAACGCGTTGGTAGCGTCGTGCGTGGGAATTCCCCGGAACCAGCACAACGTCAAGCCGGAAAGGCGCGAAAGAAGCTGCTTGAACCAGGGGCCACCGATGAGGCGCCCACCTTTCATATAGCGGCTGCCAACCACAATGTGGCTGCCTTGGCGGTAGTGTTCCAACATTTTGCCAACCTGGCTTAAGTCGTCCGACAGGTCAGCCATCACCACGAGCACAGGTCCCGGAGGGGCAGCGTCGAAGCCCGTCCGTATGGCCCCCACGACTCCGCGGCCATAGGTGTTCTTGATCAGCCGCAGGCGAGTTTCGCCTTCATCGATGACTTTTTGCGCAACGGGAACCGTATTATCTCCGTCGAAGTCATACGAAACCAACGCCGTAAAGGGAAAATCCAGATGCGCCGTCATCTCCGACCAGAGCGCGGGAAAATTTGCTCCCTCGTTATAGACCGGAATGACTATGGTTAGCGGTCCGTCCATTGAATCTCCCATCGCAACTCCCGTGGTCCGCTTGCTTACATCTGTCCTATTTCGACTTGCTCCGCAATCCAGGGGATGACCTCATCCAAAATTTTGGAGAGCGGGGTGGTTGCTACGAAGCCGAGCATATCCTTCGCTTTCTGAACGGAGGGCGCTCTCTCCCGCACGTCATACTCATAAGCCGGGTCGCTGACATAGCGGAATGGCTTGCTAGACCCGTGGATCTTTTTCCAGATCAGTTCGGCCAGTTCCAGGACAGTGGTCCGCACCGAGGTGGAAAGATTGAAGTCCTGGTTCAGCGCAGCTGGGTGTTCGATGCAAACCCGGATTCCCTGCGCCAGATCACCGCCATAAGTGTAGTGGCGGACCTGCGAGCCGTCGCCCAGGATGTGCAGTGGATCCTGGCCCTTGATGAGCTTCTGTACCAGATCGGGAACAACGTGAGACATGGCCAGGCGCACGTTGCCGCTCATCACGTCGCGGTCAGACAATGCCCGTTTTTCTCCGATTCCCACGCAATTGAAGGGCCGGACGATCGTGTACGGCAGTTTGTACTGCTCGAAGGCGCCTTGCACGAAGAATTCGACGGCAAGCTTTTGGAAGCCGTAGGTCGACCGCGGCGGTGGGCTGCGGCGCTCGGCTCCCTCCGGGGTGGGGTATTCATTGGTGCTTTCGAATACCATGCTCGAGGACAGCACGACGATCTTCTTGAGCTTGCGCTGCTTGTGGGCCCAGATTGCGGCGTCGAACGAAGAAGCGATGATGCGCTCGTTTTCCGCAATCAGGTCGTAGGCAAATTCGTGGAAATAGGAGATTCCACCGATCATGGCGGCGGCGGCAACAAAATGGTCGCAGTCGGAAAGCAATTCCTTCATCAGCGCCACATCTTTGGCATCGCCTTCGACCAGCTTATAGCGCGGGTGGGAATCATAGGACTTTTGTAGCCTGCCGTACTTGCTGAAGTTGTCGAGACCGACCACTTCGTACCCACGATCCAGCAACTCCTGGATCAGGTATCCACAGATAAATCCGGACGCTCCGGTTACCAATACTTTCACGTTGTCGCTTGTCCCCCTGCTGCCGTTTCGAGGCGGCTCGGCCAGAACCCCCACACATCAACAATAACCTTGTCGCTCGAAATGTGCAGGTTACGATAGGCGGAATGCGGGGCTCCCAGAATGAAGATGTCGGCGCGCCGGAGAGCCTCCCCCAGTGGGACCAGCTTGGGATCGGGTACGTAAGGGTCGGTGCACAGC
>JBARKD010000995.1:0-10686 GCA_049800615.1 Acidobacteriaceae bacterium
CGAAGGATGGGGCACCCGATCCTTGGTCGCTGGGCAAGAAATACAGTTATCTACGACGCCACCCCGGTCTAAATGACCCGGAGGGCTTAAAGCCCCGCCCCTTCACGCCCTGTTCGCATCACAAACCTCCTAAGAGGTTAGACGAACCGGCGAAGACTTAGGGGGCGGTGGGCACCGGGTCGACCCTTCAGCCAACGATTCCACTTCCTTCGGCAATGCAAATATAGCGATCCGCCGGTAGATCGATGAACCTGTCGACGCGGGTACTCGGAGGGGACCAGTGAATCTCCAAAAGGTCCAGCTTGGTATGCGCGCCAAGCCCGAGCACGATGCGCGGATCGTGGCTGGAAAGGTAGCTCCCGCCTCCCGTTTTGTACTGGCTGCGTTTCAGGCTTCCTGCTTTCCAGATGACGCGGGCTCCGATGGCATCGATATTGGCAGTTTTCCCCACCAGCTTTATTCCCAGCCAGTGGTTTTCTTTGGCCGCCTGATTGCGCAGCAGCAGCGGCGGCCCATTGTTGGTCGAGATCAGCACGTCCACGGCTCCGTCGTTGTTGAAGTCGCCCACAGCCAAACCGCGCGCCGCCAGCGGCTGGTGGAAGATCGATCCTGCCCCGGCAGTGACGTTCTTCAGCTTCCCTCCCTGGTTGTGAAATAAAAGCAAAGGCTCGCGATACGTCACATTCCCGGAGTGCAATTCAATTTGATCGTCAGGATGGCCGTTGGCCACGAACAAATCCACATCACCGTCATTGTCGTAATCGAAAAAGCGCAGACCCCATCCGCTCATCGCTCGCGTTGCCTGTCCGATTTCGTTGGCCGGGGCGAGATCCTCGAAAGTGCCGTCTTTGTCGTTGTGGTAAACGGAGTACATCTCCTGGTCCACATTCGTCACCGTGAGGTCCTGCCAGCCGTCCTGGTCAAAATCCGACGCATCGACGCCCATGCCGGAACGGGCGCGGCCGTCCGCGCTGTAGGCGACTCCCGCTTCAACGCCCTCATCTTTGAATTTGCCTCCATGATTCACCCACAGAAAATTGGGAACCGTGTCGTTGGCCACAAAGAGGTCGATCCAACCATCGTTGTTAACATCGGTGGCCACCACTCCCCAGGCTTTGCCCATGCCCGCATTGATTCCGGTCAGTGCGGAAACATCGGTAAACGTACCGTCGCGATTGTTGCGAAACAGCCAGCTATGAGCGGGCGGGTAGATGCGCGGAATGCAGTAATGGCGCTCTCCCGCGCCTCCGTTCCCGCAGAACTGGTTGGCCGCCTTGTTGAATTCGACGAATCGGCAAACAAACAAATCGAGCCACCCGTCATTGTCGTAGTCGAACCACACCGCGCTGGTGGCCCACCCCGGGGTCGCGATCCCCGATTTCAGCGTAACGTCGCTAAATGTGCCATCACCGTTGTTGCGAAAGAGCGTGCAGCCGTTATAGCCGGTCACCAGCATATCGGGATAGCCGTCGCGGTTGTAATCGCCCACCGCCACGCCCATTCCATAACCTTCGTTGGTTAGTCCCGCCTTGGACGTCACGTCGCTGAAGGTGCCGTCGCGATTGTTGCGATAGAGGGCATGGCGCAGGGGGGCGCGAGGAGAAAAAAAGTCACAGGGCCCGCTGTTGACCAGGAAGATATCCATCCAGCCATCGTTGTCGAAATCCAAAAACGCGCATCCGGCCCCGGTGGTTTCGGGCAGGTAGTAATCAGGGGACCGGCCACTCGTATGCGTCCAGGTGATGCCCGACGAGGACGCCGGAACCGGCTCGAACAATACCGGTGAATTCGCTTCTTTGGCGAAACAGCGAGGCGCCAATGCCCGAGGCAGGAGGCCCAATGGCACAGAGGCGGCCAATGCGGAAATGACTTCCCTCCGGCTCGGTTGACGCATTGCTTCATCTTACTGGTCGTGAGAAATCGCGCTTCTGGCATGAAAACGCCCACCAGTCCTCCCCCTTGTCCTCAAGCGAAGCGCCGCCGGACGGGGGGTTGGTTCCCCCCTCAATCAAAAGGTTGACATTCACATCCAACCGCGCTTAAAGTTCCGGCTGATATCAAATACATCCAACGGGAATGTCTCCAGGGCCAGGTGACTTCGCAAGAGTTGCCGCGGCCAATGTAACCGGTGACACCCGCGGAACGGGCTAACGGGTCTTTTCCACCAACTCAAGATCAGGTGCGAGGGAAACTCTATGCGGGGCAGCCTTTCCTGTTTTAGGACGTGCTTTGCGTCCATTATCCTGGGAACTTTTCTTTACGCTTCCTGTCTTCCCGCAGCCGGGCAAGACGTCAATGCCGCTCTCGAAGGAACCGTACAGGATCCGAATGGCGCCGCCGTACCAGGCGCCAAGCTCACGCTCACCAACGAGGCTACCGGAGCCCAACTAAACTTCGAAACGGATCCCGCCGGAGAATACAACTTCCGGAATTTGAGCCCGGGCGTCTACGATCTCTCGGTCGTCGCTACGAATTTCGAAACCTTTGTGCGCAAGAGCGTCGAGCTGGCGGTCAACCAGAATGCCCGCGTAGATGTGAAGCTGACACTCGGCAACACTAGTCAGACAGTGACCGTCAGCGCCGACGCTTCGCTGATCAACTACGAAACTCCGACGCGAAGCCTGGGGGTCGATCCGGAAACTTTGCAAAATCTTCCCCTGGTGATCTCCGGGGCTCCGCGTTCCTCGGTCACCGTGGCGATTTTTTCCCCTGGCGTGACCACCGGGGGCGGCGGCAACGCTTATAACTCGCGTACAAACGGGGGCATTATTACCGGCGATGAAGCCGTGGTCGACGGCGCAACCGCGGCAGAAGGCTTCATGAATCAGTCCGGCATGGTGAGCCTGCAGACCGATTTCGGAATGTCTCCGGACATCACCAGCGAGGTGAAAATCCTGGGCGCGAATTACGATGCGCAGTATGGAAACTCGACTTCCGGCCAGCTCATCGTACAAACCAGGAGTGGTGGCGAGTCATTCCACGGCGCGGGCTACGAGTACTTCCGCAACGATGCTCTGAACGCCAAGCAATATGGGGCCAGTAGCAAAACACCGGATAAGGAAAACGACTTTGGCGCCAACGTTGGCGGCCCCATCTGGATTCCCGGCTACCACAGCCACAGCGACATGGTGAAAGGCTACTTCTTCTTCAACTGGGAGGGCTTCCAGGATCACGGCGGGGCCTCTTCTTCCACGCTCTCCATCGCTTCCTTAGCCGCGCGGGCGGGCAACTTCGCTAATGCAGGAACCCAGCTCTATTACCCCTTCGATGCGGCAAAGTACGGAGCTCTGGCTGGCCAGCCGATACCCAACAACCAGATCGATCCGCAGTTTGAAGATCCAATTGCCAAGGCCTTTCTGGCCAAGCTCCCCAATCCGACCAACGGTCAGGAAACGAATAATTACTTCATCCCCAGGTCCGGCCAGGGATCGCTGACCAACAGCGAGAACGTCTACTTTTTCCGCGTCGACGTGAACGTAGGCGCGCAGGATCACTTCTACTACACCTTCTGGTGGCAGTTCAGCGGGGTGAACGCGCAGAGTGACCTGCCCGTTGCGCTCTCGACCGCCAGCCCGGCAAACCCGGAAAATGCGCCCATCCAGCGTCTCAACTGGGAACACAACCTCAACAGCCGCATGACGAACCACGCCACCGTCGGCTACCTTAGCCGCAACGAAGGGTACTATGCGCTCAATGGCAAGGCCGGCTTGCCTACCGTCCCGGGGGTAGCCGATTCAACCTATCAGCCGGAAATGACATTTGGGGGCGGCTATTCGCAATTGGGCAGCAGCAATCCCCCCAACTCGATAGACAACCTCACGACGCGCGGAACCTGGGCCGTCAATGACGTGTTCACCATCGTGCAGGGCAAGCACACCATCACCGCCGGCCTGGAATACACGCTCAAAGGCATGAGCATCCATAGCGGAGGCAATCAGGGTGGGACCTTCAACTTCGCTGCCGACACAACCGGCAATGCGGGTTGCGCCAATTCCGCTTGCCCCGGCGATCCCATGGCCAGCTTTTATCTCGGTGCGGCGCAGCAGGCCAACGTCGCCTATATCAACGTTCTGGCCAAGTACCCACGGCAAACAGGGTGGGCCTTCCATGGCGGCGATTCCTGGCGGTTATCCCCCAAGCTGAACCTCAGTTACAGCCTGCGCTGGGATTACATCACTCCGTTTGTAGATAAGAAGAACAACCTCTCGTTCATCGATCCAAATGGGCCAAACCCTGATGCCGTAACCACCTCGGGAACTCAACTTGCGGGACGGCTGGCCTTCGCAGGAAGCAAATTTGGCGCAGCCAGTTTTGGTGCCCGCTATCCCGAGATCCCGTTTAAGAAGGGCTTCGGTCCACGGGTTGGGTTTGCCTACACGCTAAACGAGAAGATGGTTGTGCGTGCCGGTTACGGCCTTTACTTCGGGCAGGCGTTTTATCCCGGGTGGGGCGGCGGTCTGGCGCAGGATGGGTTCAACAAGAACCTGACGCTGAACGAAGCCTCGGCGGGAAACTTCAAAACTCCGGCCATCTACCTTGCGACTGGCATTTCCCCCAGCCAGATTGGGCCAACGCAGAATATTTCCGCCGGCTTTGACAACGGCCAGACACCGTCGCTGTATCGCCCCTACGACGGAAACCGGAGGCCCTACTCTTCGCAGTGGAACATGACTGTGGAACGCCAGCTTCCGAAAAACACCGTGCTGGACGTCGCCTACGTCGGAACCAAGGGTACGCACCTGCCATCGGCGCTGGGTCCGATCAATGTTCTGAACCCCCTGAATCCAACCATCTCCGCGATCGGTTCGGATCTGGCGGTCAGCTACACCGATCCCACTGGTCCGGCGACCTTTGCCGCGCATGGCGTCACCCAGCCGTACGTTGGATGGGTGGGCCAAATGACCGGCTGCTCCCCGACCCTTGCCCAGGCGTTGCTGCCCTATCCGCAATATTGCGGCGTCCTGTTGGGCTTGAACGAGCAGCGCGGAAATTCGATCTACAACTCCTTCCAAAGCAGCATTCAGCGCCGTTACCAAGGGGGCTTCTATCTCCTTGGCGCCATAACTTTGCAGCACCTCATAACCAACGCCTCGAACAACACGCAGTCCGGAAACAACACCGGCGTTGGTGCGGGCGGCAACAGCGGATCCTTCTCTCCCTATGACAATTCGCGGGCTCGCGCCATCGCGCCAGACAACGTTCCGGCTACCGTTTCTATCGTGAGCGCGTATGACCTGCCGTTCGGCAGAAACAAGCGTTTTCTCACGAGTTCTTCCGAATTGACGAACACCCTCGTCAGTGGATGGCAGGTCAGCCCTATCTTTCGCTGGGAATACGGTATTCCCTTCTCGTTCTACTCATCGGCGTGCACCACCAACACGCTTGTCCCCGAATTTCGCCAGCATTGCGTCCCGGGCCTCGTTTCCGGGCAGCAACCGCTATTGCATGGCCGCAGCAGTTTCAATCCCGTTACGGATAACAATCGGCTCATCAACCCGGCGGCGTTCGAACATGATTTCTCCGCCTTCGGATACACCGGGTACGGAAAGGCTGTCTCTTCCGTCTATGGGCCCGGCTACCATAACCTGGATATCGCGTTCATCAAGAACACGCACATCACCGAGAGATTCAACTTCAGGTTCCAGGTCAACTTCTTCAATACTTTCAACAGCCACTACTTCCTGAGCCAGGGTGACACGAACGGCGGCACCGGCTATGCCTTTGTGACAGACGTAGCTGCCTCCGGCAACTCCTTTGGTACCTGGAACGGGAGCGTAACCACGCCGCGCACGATTCAGCTCGTGGGCCGGTTTGAATTTTGAGGCCGCTTCGGCGGCCTCGCTTTAACCCACCGCGTTCCAGTCTCGAACGAGTTTTCATCTCGCACGAGTCAAACTGCACCACTACCGCAATCCGCGGTTCTGCCTACCCTGCCGAATCTCGAACGGGTCCATAAACATCTTGTGGTCCTTAAGTATTAATAAATTAGTTGACATCGGCCGAGCTTGGCCGTACGCTTGTTCTCGGGACAAACTTTATGCCACCGAAAAAATCACCCACCCTTACCGAAGCGGAATTGCGGCTCATGAAGATTCTCTGGGAGCGGGGCGAATCGACGGTGAACGACATCGCTGTAGCACTGCCGAAAAAGAATGCCCTCGCGTACAACTCGGTTCTGACCACGATCAGAATTCTGGAGCAAAAAGGATACGTACAGCATCGCAAGGAAGGTCGGGCTTTTCTTTACATGCCCCTGGTTGCAGAAGAGGAAGCCAGCAGCTCGGAAGTGCGCCTGGTGCTCAGCCGGTTTTTCGGTAACTCCAGGGAAAAGCTGATGTTATCGCTCCTGGGCGGCACTGAGGTTACCGCGGAAGAATTGCAACGTCTAAAGGATGCCATTCAGAAGGCGGAGTGAACGTAATGGAAGCGGATTTCATGCGGCACTTGATTTCGACCGGTCCGGCCGAATGGCTGATTGCCAGCATCTGGCAGGGATTGGCGTTGACTGTCCTGGCTTGGGCAGCGCTCAAGCTGGCGTCCGGGTTGCGTGCATCCACCCGCTTTACCTTGTGGCTCATCGTTTTTCTTTTGGTAGCCCTGTTGCCCTGCATCGCCGTCGCCCGCGGGATCTTCAGCGTCGATCTTTCCGCCCTGCCGGCAGTGCCGGCTAAAGGCTTTTCCCTTCACCTGGGCAGCGGCTGGGCATTTGCCCTCGAAGCCTTATGGGTCGCCGCTTCCCTGCTCTCACTGGCCCGCTTGATGAATAACCTGCTGCAGGTGAGGAGCTTGGTGCATCGCGCAAAGGCGGTTCGCTTCGCAGATCTTCCCCAGCAGATCCGGGAGGCTGTCTCCCGGCCGGGCAAACGTCCGGTGGAAGTGCGCCTATCGGATGCCGTGGACTCGCCCAGCGTGGTTGGATTTTTTCGCCCTGCCGTGGTCGTGCCCCACCTGCTGTGGAGCGAGCTTTCCGCCGACGATCTGAAACAGATCCTGCTGCACGAAATGGCTCACCTGGAGCGAGGCGACGACTGGACTAATTTGCTGCAGAAACTGTGCCGAGCGCTGTGCCCGCTGAATCCCGCGCTTCTTTGGGCGGAGCGGGAGCTTTGCCGGGAGCGGGAGCAAGCCTGCGATGACGCCGTGCTCGATCGGGCGGGCAATGCGCGGGCCTATGCCACCTGCCTGACCAAACTTGCCGAGAGCCGCCTGGTCCGTCGCGTGTCGGCGCTGGCTCCGGGAATGTGGCAGCGGCGCTCCGAATTAGCCGGACGGGTGGAGAATATCCTCCATCGTCGCCGCAACCCGGGCCCTTGGCTTTCCCGTGGCCTGGTAACAGCAGGCTTGATATTTTCCCTTTCCGGCGCGGCTTTGCTGCAACGCTTCCCAGGCCTGGTTACTTTTGCCGACACGCCGGCTGTAGCGGCCGCCTCAGGCGAGCGTATGCCGGAACACAAACCGTCCCTGGTAGAAGCACGGTTCAGCCGGAACAATTTGCAACAACCTCAGTATCATGAGGCCGTGTTTCACCCCGATATGAGCGCGAATGGCGAGCGCGCAAGCCTCCTGCCCAGGCAAAACGCCAAGCGGCAGGTGCGCAATGTACGCCACCTCCAGTTCCTCCAGGTCGCCCAGGACCCGGAGAGCGGAGTCACTACCTTGATTCTCTATACCGTGGAAGTCCCGCAGACCCCGCGGGACTCTCACGGCGTGTCGCGTTCCATCATCTCCACAACCGATCGCTGGATCGCTTTCCAGATTTAAAACAACTCACTATTTCAAAGACTTCACTCTGAAAGAGGACTTACAAACATGTCGCAAGAAACTAATTTATTAAGAGCAAAGCGCATCGTTCTACCCACTCTCGCAGTAGGGGCGGCGCTCTTTACCGGGGCCTTGATTATGGGCCACAACCATGTCAACGCCGCAACCGCGCCTGACAATCCCATCGCGCCGATCAACAACTCCAGCATCGATCCTCTGCTCGCGCTTGACCAGGCAACCGAAGCAGTCGCGTCGCGCGTCACCCCGGCCGTCGTCAATATTGCCGTCACTTCTCATCGCACGGAGCAGCCGGCGATGCAGGAACAGGGTGAAGGCGGCAATGAGCAAGACAATCCCTTCTCTCAGTTCTTCGGCCCCGGCTTCGGCCAGCAGTTCGGACACGGTATGCCTAACGGTGGACAGCGGCAGATCGAGCATGGAATCGGCAGCGGCGTGATTATCTCCCCCAATGGATACATCGTGACCAACAATCACGTCGTGGAAGGGGCAATGGAGGTTCGCGTCACGCTGCACGATCGCCGGACTTTCCCCGCCAAGGTAATTGGCACCGACAAGCTTACAGATCTCGCTGTGGTCAAGATCGATGCCAACAATCTGCCTTCGATTGCCTGGGGCGACTCGACCAGGCTGGTACCCGGACAATCGGTGCTGGCCATTGGCAATCCGTTTGGTCAGTTCCAATTCTCGGTTACGCGCGGCATCGTCAGCGCGGTCGACCGTTCGAACCCGTTCCGCGATGACGCACGCAAGCCCGGTGGGTTTATTCAGACCGATGCTGCCATTAACCCTGGCAACTCTGGTGGTCCGCTGGTCAACGCGCATGGCGAGCTGGTCGGTATCAATACTTTCCTGTACTCGGACACGGGCAACTTCTCTGGCGCGGGCTTTGCCATTCCCACGCAGACGGTGCATCCGGTGGTCGACGCTTTGATCAAGAATGGCGTGGTTCACCACGGATACCTTGGAGTTGGCCTGAACGATCTGACTCCTGAGAACGCAAAATTCTTCAACATGACCGGAAATGCCGGAGCGCTGATTGCTTCGGTAACTCCCGACTCTCCGGCCAGCCGTGCCGGCTTGAAGGATGGCGATGTGGTTACCGCGGTCAACGGCCGTGCTGTTGAAACCGGAAGTGACTTGCAGGTGGTTGTCAGCGAGGTAACGCCCGGCACGAAGATCAACCTCGACGTGATGCGCAACGGCAATCCGGAGAAGGTGGACGTCACCGTTGGCGAATATCACAAGAACGAGGAAGTCGCCGCCAACGCTACGGATCAACCGGGTCACCCGAGGCTTGGTATTGCCATCTCTGACCTGACTCCCGATGTACGCCAGCAGTTGAACCTCCCTGCGGACGTAAAGGGAGTTGCGGTAGCGCAGGTGCAGCCGGGCAGCCCAGCGGAAGATGCGGGGCTAAGCGGTGGCGATGTGATCCAGGAGATCAATCGCAAGCCTGTAGCATCGGCCGACCAGTTCCGCAGCGATGTGCAACAGGCTCCTGCCGGGAAAGACATGTTGCTCCGGGTATGGGCGAACGGTGGTTCCAGCTACCGCGTCGTGCATCCCGCGGGTGATTCCGGCTCGAACGGTATGTAAGCAGGCCCCCGAAAGCCATCAGGGAGCGGTCCGCCGCTCCCTGATGTTCTTTAACCAACCGTAACTCCCCGCCGAATCATGACTCAGCCCTCAAACAAGTTTGTCGTCCCGACCGGAGCGGAGCGCAGCGGAGGGATCTGCAGTTTGCCGGACCTGCCACTGAACCCTGCCGTTAAAATAACCGCATTATTGCGTATCGCAGCGACATCAATAACTGCCGATCACTTCACTAAATCTGCGAGCAACTCAACGGGCTCAGATACAAATTCGAAATATTGCTCACAATCTCGGGATCCGTATTCCCCGGCCGATGCGACAATTCTTTCCACGCCGGATCTGCCGCGAAAACCGACCACTTCTTATTAAGATCCGCCACATCTTCAAAGGTCAGCATGTAAGTGAGGCTGGGCATTCTATGGCCGACAAGCGTGTCCCCAAAAAATACCGGGGCCAATCCTGCCCGCACAAAGATAGAAATTTCCGCCTCGTTGAACATCTGGACTTTCCGCACATGTGCCGCCTCGCCGGAGCTCTCGTAGGTGCGGAGTTGAAAAATCCGCTTCGCGGATTTGGGCGCGGTCAGCTTTGGCCATCCCGTAAACGCAGACAGGAGCGAAGTCTCCACACGCTCGAACGCGGGTGCCGTAGCGGGCGCGCTCCAGAACGAACTCGCCGCTTTACTGAACTCGCCATCCTGGGCAAGACGTTGGTCAAGCATAACCAGCGCCTCCACAGATGTCGCCGGAATCAACAAATAATACGTAGGAGTTTCCGGGCCGATATCGAGCTTGAACGCACCCACAGGCGTGATCGACATCCGAGTGAGCGCGGGTATAAGCGCCTGGGCGAAATAGGTTTGGGTCAAGGCGAGTTGAGCTCCGTTGCGCAGGGCATATTTCCGCAGCAGGTAGAACTCCTGCGAAGCCTGCGCCATCGCCCGTCCTTCGCCGCCACTCAAGGCCGCTCCCGCCATAGCAATCGCCGATGTGACAAAATCACGCCTCTCCACCTCGCCTCCCCATTCTTCCTTTATGTGTTGTCCATTGTAACCAGAGCAAGGGTAAGGCCGTCGTATCCCTTGCTACCGACAGTCTGAATGGTCGTGGCGCTGATGCGCGGCTCGCGAGCAAGCATTTCATGCAGCTTGCGTACGCCCTGCACATTGGGGTCAACGTTTTGAGCATCGATCAGGGCTCCACTGCGGACCACGTTATCTATGATGATCAGGGTCCCGGTGCGCGCCAGCTTGAGTGACCACTCCAGGTAGTGCGGGATGCTCTGCTTGTCCGCATCGATGAAGATGAGGTC
>JBARKD010000996.1:0-3931 GCA_049800615.1 Acidobacteriaceae bacterium
GCTGTGCACAGTCACTTTTCGCCCGTCCCAGGCATTCACAGCGCTTGTCGCGGATTATACAACGGGTTCGGTTCTCAGCGGTTTGGCGAACGAGTGGGCATCTATTCAATTTGAGGATCGTGGCGCCGACCGTCGTCTCAATCGCCGAAATTCGATAATCGCGGCGGCCATTGCGACGGATCCATATTCAAAAACCATGATCCAGCCAGGAACCAGCCACGGACGATCAAGCGTGCGCAAATGCCAGACGTAGTAAGTAGGAATGATGCTGACTGTCCAGATGATGATCGGGACCGTCGAAGCTGAGCGGACAAACGGCAGCAGCCAGAGAAGGTACCACGGGTACACAACCGGCCCACAAAGAAGCGACGCTGCCATCGGCCACGCGAGTGTGTCGGGCGACCACTCGGTGGTCTTGCGACTCAGCCAGAGCGCGACAAGAAATCCCGCAACCACGGCCAGCCCAACCGCAAACTGTGGACCGGCCACTCGCTCGAGCGCTGCGAACACCGGATCATTGAAGCGGAAACTCCGCACGTAAGTTCCGAGTGAGCCCATGGGAATTCGTCCATGGTTTAAGAACGGCACATAGAGGAGTCCAACGACGGCCGCCGCCAGTATGCCGTCGCGGATACGAACACGCTTCCAGTAGAGCGGCAGGAGTACGATCGGGAGAAACTTCACTGCGACAGCCAACCCAAATGCGACTGCCGCAACCGCACGCCATCGCCGCCCTAGCGCGGCGGCGGAAACCAACAGCAGCAACACGCCGACAATGTCGATGTGACCGCTGCCTGCCACGTCGGTTGCCAGCAGTGGATTCCAGGCATAGGCCAGTACCCAGTGCGCTCCTTGCCCGCTGCTACTCAAGATCTCGAGCAATACCAGAATAATTGCCAAATCGCAAAATACAAACGCTGCTTTCAGCGAAAAAAGAGACTCATGAATCGCGGTGATGACCCGGAAAAACATCTGCGCGCCCGGCGGATATGGGCTCGGTAAGTCCGGATTGTTCAGGGTGCGGGTTTCCGGAGTATGCAACCCACGGACCGCCGGGTCGCTGGGAACCAAAAGATAAGGGTTATACCCGAAGCGCTGGACGCGGCCATCCCAAAGGTATCGATGAATGTCATCATCAGGCCCCGGCGATGACAGAAGAAACGGAATACGCCACAGGCCAGCCAACACCAACCCGATCACGATGACCCGGCGCGGAATTTTCGGAGTCGCGAAGAGCTCGCGAATGGCAAGGAGATACGCAATGCCGGCAACGCCCAGGGGAGCCATGAAGGACGGTCCACCCACCCTGCTGAAGTTGCGTGAGCAGATCGTAAGCGCGACAAGTAAGATGGCGCCGAGCCCGTACAATCTGCCGGCTGGCGTGAGCTTCACAGGCCTACCGTGCCGGTCCGCAACTGTGCCACCGCCGGCGCCCACAGTTTCAACCAGACCGCCGTTCGTGGCGCCCGAGCGGGAGCTAGTTCCAGTTCCGCGGCGAGCCGGGTCAAGTCGACAGCCACGTCGATGTCGTAGAAGGGATCGGTGAAGCCGACGGAGAGCTGGAGTGCGCGCGCCCGCGCCAGTAAAGCCTCAAGCGCGCTCTTGGTTCCCATGCTGTCGCCGTCGAAAAGTCCAGGGTAAAAAGCCTTCGCCCCTACGAGGTAATAACCGCCATCGTGCGTCGGTCCCACCACCACGTCATGGCCGGCGAGCGCCTCGAACGCGTTTTCAAGAATCGACGCCGGCAGATGCGGACTGTCGCTGTTGAAGGCAACGACGCGTTGGTGGCCAATGGCTGCAAAGTGCGCAAATGCCGAGTTGAGGCCCGCGGCAAGGCCTTCTCCTTCTTGGCCCACTACGCTTGGCGCCAGCTTCGTCAGTTCTTCGACATCGGAAGCCGGGCAAATAATGGCGACGTCCACCATTTCCAACGAGTGCGCCAGCGCGATGGTGTCGTTCAAAAGGCAGCGATAGAGTTCGGTGACCGCCTCAACTGGAAGGCCCGGAGATAAACGAGTCTTGACCATCCCCGGCTTGGGTGCTTTTGCCATGACGACCAGGGTTCGCCCCCCGTTCGACGAACGCGCGGTATTTTCGCGGGAGGATTCCATAAGGGAGCGCCAAGCCAACATCTACGCTGGCCGCGGATTTCTGGCTCTTCGATGCCGAAAATAATAGCGCACTATCAGCGAAAGGATGAACCACGCCGCTCCGACTGTGCCTTGCAGCGTACCGCTAATCTTGGATTTCCCAATGCGCGGATGGTAGCTTACCGGCACCTCGACGACGCGATACCCCGCAAGCGTACCCTTGAGAATCATTTCAACCGCCCAGCCATAAGTGGTTTCTTCGAGCGCGAGCGCGCGGAGTACATCTGCGCGGCCCGCGCGAAACGGACCGAGATCGCTGATGTCTAGTCGATACAGAATCCTGATCAGGCTAGCGGCGAGGCGATTACCAAACATCTGATGCCAAGGCAACGCACCCGCAGAACGCGGCTCCTGAAGGCGCGCACCGAGCGTGATATCCGCGCGTCCGTCAAGAATTGGGGCGAGGAGAAGCGGCAGTTCAGCCGGCCGATCGCTGTAATCGCCGTCGAGGAACACCACAATGTCAGGGCTGCTTGCTTCAGCCAGTCCGGTCAGGCAGGCTCTCCCGTATCCGCGGCGAGGTTCGCGTAGGATGCGGGCTCCCATCTTTGAGGCGATTTCGGGAGTCCCGTCGCTTGAATTGCTGTCTACGACTAAGACCTCCGTAACAGTGTCCGCAGGCAGATCAGATAAGACGCGCCCGATGGACTGTGCTTCGTTATGTGTAGGAATGACAACCGACACTCGCACTGGACCCTGGTTCAAGTGAACAACGCTCAACTCACCACCACGGGGAGGATGGCCAGCGCCGCGCCAGTAAGGCGTCGACACCCCACGCACGACCGGCCCTCCCCACCACAAGCGCAAACGATGCAAGCACTGAAACGAGCAGTTCCCAGATCCACGATGTGCCCCATTCCGAGACCCAAAGGCTGCCCAAGTAGAGAAACGCTACAAAGGCGGCAGGGCGCGTCAGCAGACCGATGACCAGCAGGATTCCGAGACCGATCTCAGTCACGGCCTGCATCGGAGCGGCCATTGCGGCATGATTCGCCGCAAAACCCATCACTGCCTTCCACGCGGCCGGCGAGTGACTCGCCTTTATGTAGTAGTTGATCAGGCCTGCGTAGCCCGCTGGCGTGTACAGGCCCTTCCCCAGATTCTCGAAGAAGACCCACACCAGCATCGCGCCGATCGTGACACGAACGATTGCCAGCCCATTTGCTGCGGCCGATGGGCCGGCTGAATTTTGCGTCGGGCCTGTGTTCGTCATCGTGATGAACCTCGTACCCAATAGATGCCGCGAGTTTTTGCGGCGCGAAACAGAAAGGAGTCGGTATTCTAAACGGTTGTTCTTGTTCCTGCCAGTGGGCACTCCAAATCAACGTCGTCATAGTACTATTTGCGCCCGGCATTCGATCGAGAGCCGGATTTGACAGAACGCTGCCGCAACCCGCAGACTGCGAACGTGCGCTTCGAACCATGAGATGCGCGCCGCGACCGCGCGGCTGCGGTTTCGCTCACGACAGCCCAGCTTGGGACGTCCGCTGGCCGTCGCCGCTCACAGAGCGCTTAAACAAACGCGATCCTCGTCGAAAGGATACGTCATGATGCGTCGACCTCTGCTCTCTCTGCTACTCGTATTCTCGTCTCTGCCGGCGCTTGCCCAAAACGAACGCCATTTCACGTTTCATTACGCATTCACGGTGAAGAACGTCAGCCCCGGCGAGCGCTTGCGTGTCTGGATTCCGCTGGCCCACACCGATGCCTTCCAGGAGGTGAAAGTTACTTCCAAGAGTGGAGACTTGCCTCTGAAGCAGGTTCAGCAGCCAGAATACGGG
>JBARKD010000997.1:0-3740 GCA_049800615.1 Acidobacteriaceae bacterium
GAACGGCAACGTTCGCTACACCTACGCGAACACTAGCCTGCCGAACTACTACGACGACTTCCAGGGTCTGGCGGCAAAGAGCCACGAAATCACGTATGCCGGGGACGCCAGCGCCAAGCGGGAAGCGATCGCCTCCGACTACGGCGTCACTTGGCAGATGCTGAAAAAGTTCAGCATCTCCGACCAGATCGACTATTCGAATGTGCACCAGCCGGGGGTTGCCAACATCACGAGTCTCACCACCGTGGCTTCCGCCACCCCGAACATCAATAGCACGGTGTTAACCACCACCGTGATCAACACTCCGCTCAACCCGGCTACGAACAAGGCAACTTCTACGTTTGCCGGCAGTCCGAGCGTGGCTACGCCGCAGTTCGATTTCTTCGGTCAGAAGTTCCTCACCAACAACCTCACAGCGGCGTACGACCTTACGGCTCGCACCACATTCACGCTCACCTATCACTACCAGGAGCACACCATCGGCGAAGGTGCCGGGAACACTACGGGATACCTGTCCGGCATCTCCAACTTCGCCATCTACGAGGACGGCGGTACCTTCGGTGTCAACATGCAGCCGGCCGATGACTGGCACATCAACGGTTCGGTCGAGCTTCTGTACGCCGACAATGTCCTCACCCCGGTTGCACCCCGCCAGCTTCAGCATTACAGAATTCACACCACTTACCGGCCGAAGACCTGGGCGACGCTCTCTGCCGCGTACAATGACCTCGAGCGCCACAACAATACAAACAATACTGGCATAGCGTCCGTTGATGGCCCGCTGCAACACGTCGATCACAGCCGCGTGGTAAGTTTGAACGCCGACTTGATGCCGAACGAGCACTACGGCTTCGACATCAGCTATGCCTACAGCGACGTGTACACGGCGACCAACATCTGCTTCCTGGGCACGGCTTCGAGCGCCACCATACCCGGCGCCGCGACGCCCGCCGGGGTGGCCTGCCCGTCTCCGGCTCCCCGCGTGGCGGGAACTCCTTACACTTTTGGTCCGGCTAAGGACTTCATGAATGCTCCCACGCAGTACGCGTCGGTGGCCTTGGCTCTTTCGCCGATCGACAAGCTCCACGGCAACATCGGGTACCGCATAAGCTCGGTCAACGGCAGCCGTTTTTTCAATGATCCGCGCGATGTGAACGGATCGCTGGTCTCCAACTACCAGACGCCTTTTGTGAATCTCTCCTATGCGATGCGCAAGAATCTGATCTGGAAGGGCGAGTATAACTACTTCGGCTACGGCGAGGGTGGTGCTTCGGGAGCGCAGTATTGCAATCCCTCTACCACGACCCCGACCCTGACTAACCCGGCTCCGGTCGTGCCCTGCAGCACGCTGCCGAATACTGCGATGAGCGGTCCGGCCTACGGGTTCACCGCTCCGCGGAACTTCCATGCCAACAACCTAACCGTTGGAGCGCATTACGAGTTCTAAAAACATCCGTTAGCCTTCATCTTGCGCCAGGTCTCGCTGAAAACCTTGGTGCCACGCTAAATCGCCAGCAGAACTCATCCGTGCGTCGCCCGCCCACTGCTACAATGCCCTGTTTCATTCCCAAGCCGCGGTAAGCCGAACTTCAATGACAACAATCTCGTACTGTCTTGTGGATAGTGCATTCTAGCGGCGTGAGTGCCTGTAAGGTGTCTCCAGCAGTCTGAGGAAGAGGCAGCGCCCAGGCCGCAGTCTCAGGATTTGAGCAGATTTCCGGGGAGTACAAGTGGAAGACGTCCAGGTCGTTGCGATGCTGGTCCGGCGCTGTATTGCCGGAGACGCTGCCGCCTGGGAGGAAATCGTGCAGACCTATCATCGCCGTATCTACAACATTTGCTATCGTTTCGCCGGTTCGGCTGATGACGCCCAGGACCTGAGCCAGGAAGTCTTCATCAAGATGTACCGAACCCTGGCGAGCTATGACCACACCAAGGGAGCTTTCGTCACCTGGGTGACGACCATTACCCGCAACCTTCTGGTCGACCATTTTCGGAAGACGAAGCAGGATCGGCTGACCGATTCCATGGACACCCCTGCCTCCGAGCGGGAGGATGCGCTGCCGCTCAGCGAGCAAATTCCTGACCACTCCCCGACTCCAGACGCTAAGGCGCGTAGCCGGGAGGTTGGTGAGGTGGTGCATGCGGCCTTGGGCAGACTTTCGCCGGAGCTTCGAGAAGCTGTGATTCTAAGGGACTTACAAGATATGGACTATCGTGAAATTGCTACTGTTTTGAAGGTACCGGAGGGCACCGTGAAATCAAGAATAAACCGCGGGCGTGCGGAACTTGCGCGCCTGTTACAACGTACCTATAGGCAGGTGATGTGATGCCAGACCACACCAGTAACGGAATGCAGTGCAACGAGTTCGATCTGCTGCTCTCTGACGCTCTCGATGGCGTCCTGAGTGGTTCCGGACTCGACCGCTTCCAGGCCCATAGCCAGACTTGCAAGGTCTGTGGGCCGCTGCTCGCTGAAGCTGAGGCGGGCCGCAACTGGCTGAAAGGTCTCACGGAGGTGGAGCCTCCAGCCAGCCTGGTCACGAACATTCTGGCATCCACAACCGGCGTTGACACCCAGCGCCTGCGAGTCACGGCGCGTTCTCCGCAACCGCGAGTTTCGTGGTGGGAGCACGTGCAGGCAGTGTTGTCGGAGTCGTTGTTCGAGCCGATCTGGGCCATGGTTCGCCAGCCGCGCTTTGCCATGTCGTTCGGCATGGCATTCTTTGCGTTGTCGGTGGGCCTGACCGTAGCTGGCGTGAAACCCGCCGACTTGCGCCAGATCAGCCTGCGGCCGTCCGCGATCCGGCACACGTACTACACCACGCAAGCCAAGGTAGTGCATTACTACGAGAATGTTCGCATCGTTTACGAAGTCGAGTCGCGCGTGCGCGAGATTAAACGCAACGTTAGGCCCACCGAAACGGCTCCACGGGAATCTCGGCCAGCTAAACAGAAAGACGACAAGAACGACACAACACAACAGCCCGAGCAGAAGCAGGAGCGCAATTACAGCCGGACCGATAACCAGCTGATTCTGGCCAGCGCTCCTGTGGGTCCATCTCCATCTCTCCCTCTTTGCGATCTGCCTGTAGTGTCGGTGACCACTGACGGGAGGTTCGTATGAACTGCGCTAACCACAGCGATACTGCTGCCGTGGCCTTCTGCCGGACGTGCGGCAAGCCACTTTGTAACCAGTGCACCCGCGACGTTCGCGGCGTGATCTATTGCGAGTCATGCCTGGCGGCACGTTTAGAAGGCACCGTACCCGCTCCGGGATTTATTCCCCCGCAAACGCCGCCTCCGACCGGCTATCAACAATTCATGGATCAAGGACCGGGAGTGAAAGTGAAACCCGGCCCGACTAGCGGACCCAACCCGGCCGTAGCCGGAATGTTGGCCGCATTTTTTCCCATCGGCGTGGGAGCTGTCTATGCCGGCCAATATGCCAAGGGCCTGTCGCATCTTGTGATTGCCGTGCTGATGATCATCGGCGTGAGTTCCGACGATCTTCCGTGGCAACTGAAGACGATTATCGGTATTTCGATGGGATTTTTCTACGTCTATCAGATCATCGACGCGGTGCGCAGCGCGAAAGCAATTCAGATGGGCGAGCCCGCTCCCGATCCATTTGGACTGGCGCAGAGCTTTGGCGCCGGCGAGAAACTGGAAGGCACCAAGGTACCGGCTGGCGCAGCGGTTCTCATCGGTCTCGGCGTGCTCTTTCTGCTGCATACGGC
>JBARKD010000998.1:0-3565 GCA_049800615.1 Acidobacteriaceae bacterium
GTACTATTTTCAGCACGGCGGAATGCGATTGGCATGTCGCTCGAATCCTCAGCGGGGCATGAGCCGGAAAAACAGAGACTGCTTTGCAACAGGCTCTACTTTTGCTTCCAAAGCGGCCATCTGCGCCTGACTTAACGGGGTGAAGGAACGGGCGAGTTCCACGCATTCCTCGACCTGCTCGACTGAATCGCATCCGATGATTGCCGTGCTGATGGGTAGCGAGAGATTGTAGTAGAAGGTTTCCCGCTTGGTCAGCGTACCCGGAACGGTGGCGATTGCGCCCCGGCCCTCCCATGAATGCCTTTGTTGTTCCACCGGCGGCGGCGTCCAACTGGAAAGAATGCGGCCGCGTGCCATCACCTTCATCCCGATGATTCCCAGCTGTTTCTCGACGGCCAGCGGAAGAAGGTCTTTCTCGAAGCTGTAGTAGTACTTGTCGGCCGCGTTGACGCCCATCAGGACGGTGTCAAAGGAAAAGCGGTTGATGCAGTCGATGAGAGCTTCGGGACGGAAGCGTCCGGTGACGCCCAGGTGGCGGACCATTTTTTGATCGCGCGCTTGAACCAGGGCTTCTATCGCGCCACCTTTGCCAAATATCTGGTCAATGTCTTCCTGAATTCCAACATCATGCAGCTGCCATGTGTCGATGTGATCGGTATCCAGCAGCTTGAGAGACACGTCGAGGTTCTTAAGCGCGGCATCGCGGGTTCTTTCTTTGGTCTTGGTAGCGATAAAAACGTGGTCCCGGCTGCCTTTGAGACCCTTTCCGAGATACTGTTCACTCCACCTGTCAGGTCCGCCGTAAATGGCTGAAGTATCGAAATAATTCACTCCTAGCTCGAGCGCGCGCTGGATCATCTGCAGGGCCAGGCTTTCGTTATTGGGTTTCTCCAGCTCTCCCTGGCCGCCGAGGCCAAAAATCCCGACCCGAAATCCTGTCTTACCCAGATTGCGCGTCGGCATCATTTCCTGAATGGCCTTTGCCGCAGCTGGAGTGTTTTCCGTTGACGTCGCCTCGCCAGACGCGGACGGCGCGATTACCCCTGCAGACAGACCAACAGCGATCGAGGCTGCTCCTGTCTTAAGGAAACCCCGGCGGTTCTGGTTACCGGAATCCTGCGGTGTGTCATTCGTCTTCATGTCCATGGCTCCAGGTCATCCGAAATAGAATATCGATTTTCTTGGGAACTAATCGACCGTGCGAGTATAGTTTTCTCTTTGCGAGCCAGTCAATCTTTTGTTGTTAGTTGCTTCTTCTGCGGGTCACGTTGTGTCGTTGGTTTCACCGTCTGTTGAGGGCATCCGATTTTTATTCATGTATCGATCAGTGGGTACCGATCGGTTCTCAGGAGAGATGAAGAATGAGTCGTCAAATGTTTTCCTTTTGCTTCGTGGCTGCAATGATGTCATCGACAGTTGCGTTCTCCCAGTCGTTCTTGACCCAATATAAGGGCTTGCCTTACCACGACGCCCGCTATGATGGCGGTCCGCAAAAGATACCGGGGAAGGTATTGTGCGCTTACTATGATTTGGGCGGCGAAGGGGTTGCGTATCATGACACCGATCCAAAGAATCACGGCAGCGGAGAGTTGAATCCGGCTGATGGGACTTATCTGAATGAATTTCGCATCCATGAGGGAGTGGATACTTCCTACACGAAATTCAACCGGAAGCCTGATCGGGTTGACGACAACCCTTTCGACAAGGTCGTGCCTCCTGCGGACCTGCTTTATGTTGGCTGGACCGAACCCGGTGAGTGGTTCAACGTAACGGTAGATGTCGCAAAGTCGGGAACATACGCGGCCGATTTCCTCTACACATCGAATCGCGGCGGGACAATATCAGTGGATGTGAATGGAAAGGACGCGACCGGACCTCTGCAGATCAGCACAACAAATGATGCTGCAGACCCGATTGCCTGGCGTCAATGGCACCATTGGAATCTGGCTTCGCAACTTTTCAAAGTCCATCTGACCAAAGGGAAAAATGTTCTCACGGTGCACATACTGACGAACGGAAACATGAATCTGGCTTATTTCGACTTCAAGCGGATTCATGAATGAAATCGTATTAAATCGTAGAATGCGCAAAATGGCTTCGTCCAAGGAAGCTTTTTCGGCCTGTGCATCTCGTAGCTTTCGAAAAATCCGGCAAGCACATTACGAGGAAGTGAGAACAATGTCTTCACATTTTTCGCGCCGAGAATTTATTGACGGTGCTGGCGCGTTGGCTGCCTCGTCCATTTTCCCGACCGCGGTGTTTCATGACGCGACCTCCGTCAGCGCCAGCGAACGATTGAAGCCTGGAGAGCTGCGGAACAAACTTCGGGGAGTGATTGCGTTTCCAATCACGCCGCTGAAGCCCGATCTGTCCTTGGATATTCCAGGACTCCGGAAAAATCTACAGCGCCTCCTCGAAACTCCGATCGCTGCGATTGTCGCTGCGGGAGGGACCGGCGAAATGTATTCGCTCACCCCTGCCGAGCATTTGGAAGTCGTAAGGGCAACGGCGGATGAAGTGCATGGCCGCATTCCGGTCATCGCCGGTACAGGATTCAACGTTTCTGTAGCTACCGAGTTGGCTCGGCAATCAGCGCGGGCAGGGGCCGATGCCATCCTGGCTTTGCCGCCGTATTATCCCAATGCCGACGAGGAGGGTCTGGCCAATTACTATGCGGAGATCGGTCGTGCCACTTCGTTAGGGCTGCTCGTTTACAGCCGCGACTGGGTGAACCCGAGCCCGGCATGGGTTGAACAACTGGCAGAACGTGTTCCCACGCTGGCGTGTTGGAAAGACGGCCAGGGTGACTTGCGGCGATACCAGCAGATTATCAACCGCGTTGGCGATTGACTGCATTGGATTGGCGGAGCGGGCGACGATTGTGTGCCCGGGTACTACAGCATCGGCATTCGCTGCTACACCTCGAGCATTGCAACGGTGGCTCCAAAGCTTTCCTTGAAACTTCATGAGACTGCTTCCGCGGGTGATTCTGCAGCCTTGATGCGGCTGATGAACACTTACGTGCTCCCTCTCTATGAACTTCGTGCGCGCCGAAAGGGATACGAGGTTTCTGTCATGAAGGAAATGATGAACGCCCTTGGCTTCGCCGCGGGTCCAGTGCGCCCGCCGCTTCCGCAGCTTCGCCCCGAGGATGTGGCCCAGGTGAAAGTCATATTGGAACGCTGGAAGCCCTTTCTTACATAAACCGGATGGGCCGATGAAGAACTCTCGCCTGCTTGGCGCATTTACGATTGTCGAGTTTACGATTCTCGCTCTCTCTCTTTTCGCCGCATGCCAGAATCCTCCTCCACAGGCCGCACAGTCCGCCGACGAACTTGCCGCCGCCGGAAGCCAGCCCGACGATCCCGGTCCGCTTGCCACCGATCTTTCTCCGCGCTTGAAACGCCGCGACATCCTCAAAGCCATTAAGAAAGTCGCGGACTGGCAGTTGCATGAGGCGGAAGGCAAGTACAACATCCAGTGGACCTACGCCGCTCTCTACGACGGTTTTCTCGCTGCCTCGAAGGCTACCGGCGACCAGCGTTACCGTAACCGCGTCCTTCAG
>JBARKD010000999.1:0-10646 GCA_049800615.1 Acidobacteriaceae bacterium
CTCCCACTCTGCTATCGAATCGTGCAGAGGAAGCTTTGTTAAGGCTTCCATCCACATTTCGCCTTCCGGCTTGTTTCACCCGGGGACATCGACGCGGCTGTCGATGAAGCCGAGGGCGCCGGTGGCAAGCTGCGGCGGCGGGGCGAATTCTGTCCTGGCTGCCCCTACGCCCAGGTCGCCGACCCGGATGCCTACGAGGTCGAGATTTGGTATGAGTGAAGCAGCGCCGCTCGGCATTTCGATTCTATGATCTTGTAACTACGTCCGCCTATCTGCCAAAGGACAGCATGGCGCTGACCCTTAACGGCAGAACGAAATGGGCGAGCACGAAGGAATTGCAGCGACTGGGCGAGACGCGGATGGGAGCCACCCCTGCCCGAGTCCGGCAGATACTGGAACGCATAGAAGCTGCAATTGCGGACACCTCAAAGGATCTGCAAGCCTACATTAAAGCGCACGCGGAATTCATGGAGATAGGCAATCGCATGCTCCAGCAATGGGAGGAAGGTGTCGCGCTTTCGCTTAAGGCGGCCTGAGCAAGCCGCCCGCGCTTCGGCGATTTAGTAGAACTACTTCCGAGTGGCGGACAATCCGCTCGGTATCATACGGCTAGATTGGCGGATGGCGGTCATGCGTCAACTTGACCGCTTCCCGCATGCGCGTGGGTACATCAAAGCCGGTAGATGGTGAAGACGACCTTGCCGACTGGGCGGCCATCGACAAAGCTTATCCTCGAAGCTCGCACTCTCGCATTCCATCAACTCCGGGCATTTCCCGAGCGATGCCCACGGATGACTTGCTCGACCAATTCTTCGCCGAACCGTCTGGTAAACGGGCCCGAACCCAATAAGAAGCGATAATAGATCGCGCCAAAGATCGCGTCGTTCAGCAGGTCAGGTTCTGTATCTGCCCGCAATTCACCTGCATTCTTGCCTCGCTGCAGATCGGCGATAGTAGCGCTCCGCCGAGGACTAACCCATCGGTCGAAGAACACCTGACGGATGGCTGGCTCGCTCTGGCCCTCGGCGATCAGCCCAGCCACGATCTTGCCGAACGGCCCGTTGAAGGCGTCGATCAAGCGCCGTACCCGAAGGCGCAGAGACTCTTCCGCGGTCAGGTCCGTCGCCTTTTCCAAGTTGGGAACCATCCGCTCGCAGAGCATGGCCAACACCAGGGTTGCCTTGGTCGGCCACCATTTATACAGGGTGGGTTTGCCGACCCTGGCCCGCTTGGCGACCTCTTCTATGGTCAAGTCTCGGACCGACTTTTGCTGAAGCAAGGTATAAACCGCATCCATGATGGCGGAATGCGATGCCGCCATTTCACTTGGTGGCCGGCCTTTGCGCGCAGTGGGGAGCACGTTCTTCTTCATGGAACTAAGTTTAACGGAACGTGGCGTAAAGTCTGTTTGACACCGGAGTCGCTTTAGTATGAAACGGAACGTAAAGGAAACGCAGTAACGGAAAGTTGGCTGTGGCAAGCTGTCCTTCAGCTGTCCAATAACGCTTCTTACAAGGCTTTTCGAGGGCCCCCGCGTCTTGGCGCCTGCTTTATGAAAAGGTTCGAAAACTCGGTCTGGATGCGGCGGACCAGCCGTTAGAATGCGGCGACGGCGAACTACCCGATGAACCCATTCCCGCCAATTAGAAGATGCGCATAGGGCAGTCAAATAATCACAAGAAAACGCGCCCTGTACCAGACATTCTCTTGTTTCCACAACCACAGCCGGTGAGAAGAAGACAGGCGTGGACAAGACGAGCAGCAGTTTGTTGTGTTCAGCTACGTGAGCCCTGAGCGACGGAATCCCTCACAACCATCCGCTTCGGCAGCTACGTTTCATGGCTGATGAGGCCTGCGCCAGTTAAGGGCCAGTCTTAGTTAGTTTAAGGCAGGACTTTTGGAATGCGCGGGATTATTGCTCGCAACTGATGGGGTCTTTCGACCATACCGCACTTCGATTTCGATCACTCTGGTTAAGAGAACGTCAGCAATATTCAAATATTGTTTGACAATCCTATCGTTGCCTGCCATGATTCGACGTTTTCTGGCCCGTTCCTCCCTCTGTTTGGGCCTGTTGTCTGGCGTTAGACGTTTCGATCGAAGACGTCAATCTGAGTTGTCAGGCGCAGTTCTGGATTGGAGAAGCCCATGTTTCGCTGCAACACTTCCACGTTTTTTTCGCGAGTTCTACTTTCAGCGCTTTCTGCATCGGCCCTATTTTATTCGCCAACGGCAGGCGCAGAGGTAGCGTCGCCGCCAAAAAGCAAGGCTCCTCTCTCCATGGTGCTGGGGCAGTCGCGCAGTGTTAGTGTCGCGAAGCCCTTTGGGATTTTGACGGACTCGGTTCCCATCATTGTTCCGCCGGGGAGAAGGGACGTGGAGCCGCACATCTCGCTCGATTACAGTTCCGGCGGCGAGAATGGAATCCTGGGCCTGGGATGGGACCTGAATCTCGGGTACATCGAACTGAATCGTCGAAACGGGCTGCCAGCCTCCGGCAATCCTGACACGTTCAGCTTTTCAATCGCGGGCTTAGCGGGCGAATTAAATAATGACGGCACAGGGGTTTACCACTCAAGAACCGAACTGGTTTACCGCGAGTTCCGCAAAACATCAGCGGGTGGTTGGGAGATGCGCGACGGACAGGGGAATCGATACCTCTTCGGTAGCACCATCAACAGTCGAATCAATAGTGCGGTTTGGTACCTGGACACAATCACGGATCCGAGCGGCAATCAGATTCTCTATAACTACATGCAGAATTTGAGCGCGTTCTACCCCGCATCCATTACCTACACAGGGTACAACGGGAATCCCGGGCCAAACGCGGTCAACTTCACGTATGAAATGCGCCCGGATGTCAGAAATACATTCCAACACGGCGTGAGTGAGACTCGTCAATTAAGGCTGAAAACAATCGACGCAGATTTCGGCACGCTGAACTTCCTGGCCCGGCGTTACCAGCTCACCTACGGACTCACGTCTTCAGGGCAATCAGTCATAACACGAATTGATCTGTTCGGCGCGGACGGCGTCTCGACTTTTCCTCTGCGCGTGATGAGTTACAGCACGTTCGCCAAAGGCTGGAGTCAGACGCCGATGGGAACCGTGCCGGCGGACTTCATCGACGCCGGCAATGGAGCGGATCTTGGTCAACGCCTCGTTGATATCAACGGAGATGGGTGCATGGACTCCATGCTCGACGACGGCAGCATATTTCTCGGGAACTGCGAGGGTAGCTTTACCTTTAGTCCGCAATGGTCGGGTGCGGTGCAGGGCGCGCTGAATTCGCTGACTAACATAGTTACCGTTACCGTCGACAGCAACGGCGATGTTACTACCCAAGATCAGGGAGTTCGTTACCTCGATGTGAACGGAGATGGAAGACCCGACGTCGTGATTGCCAACTCGACGCTGAATAGACTCGAAGTATGGTTGAACACCTATGACGGACTCAATGCCAGCACGATCGGATTCGCCAAAGCTACAACCTGGAGCTTTCCGCAGGGCGAGACCAGTTACGACCCGAGCAGTGGAACTGCCAACTGTCCGAACGCGAGGACCGATCTGTTTTCCTTCAGCTTCGTGTATGGCGCAACGGACAACAATGGGAACTCGGTTCCGGGCGCTCCCACGGGTGTTTCTCTTGTCGATGTGAACGGCGATGGGTTACCCGACCTGGTCTGGTCGCTGCAACAAGACACGGGTAATGGCTCTTACTGCATTAATGCAGTTTACTTAAATACCGGCGGCGGCTGGCTGCGAAATGAGCAGATGTCGATTGCACTTAGAGGACTTCCTTTCCAGTACACCAATACCGTGCCGTTCGGCATTGATTTTGTCGACATCAATAGTGACGGTAAGGCGGACATCGTCTTCACTCCGGCAACCGGCGCGTCCAGCGTGTGGCTCAATACGGGTTCGAATTGGGTCCAGGATGTAAACTTCACCAACACCCTGCGGGCGAGCGGCCTGATCTCAGTCGATTCGAATGGCGTGCCCACCGGCCTGCAATGGGTCGATTACAATCACGATGGTCTGCTGGATGCTGTGCTCGTCAACTCTGCCTTTCCCACTAAAGTTTTTCAGAACACCGGCATTGCATTTGTCGAAGACCCAGGAATGGAGACGGCCTGGAATGCATTGCCGGATTTTGTGGGCACCTCCGGTACTAATGCCCACGCGCAAACCGCTTCCCTGGCCGATGTGAACGGCGATGGAGTGCTGGATTTAATCGACTACAAGACCGGCAATGTTTATTTGGGTGGGGTTTGCCCATCGCCGATATTCGGCTGTGTCATCACGGCCACCGAACGTGTGCTGCCGGAAGGGTTAATGCTTCAATCCTCCGGACCTCTCGGGGAAAAGGCCACGATCACATGGGACCGTGCTCCCGCCGGTCTCCCTCTTCCCCAATTTGTCCCAATTTCAGTGCAGCGCAGTGAGAGTCGCTCGGACAGCAAAATCGGTGTGCTGTCTTATCAATATAGCTACTCCAGCCCCACTTACAACGACCGCATGTTCATGGGCTTCTCTTCAGTGCAAGAGGAACAACCTAACGGGAACACCGTTACTACGACCTACAACACCCAGAACGACCTGTTCACCGGCCAGGAAGTAACCGTTTCCATTGTGGACCCGAACTTCTTCCATCGCTACTCCAAGGTAAATACATACACATCAGTGACGAATGCGGGTAATCCCACGATACAGCAGGGCATGCTGGCCACAACCGATGAGACATTTTATGACCCAACAGCGAACTATACGTCGCACACCGGATATCTCGTTTATGACAACCGGCTGAATCAGATGGCGGTATATCGGAATCCGAATACGAGCGTAACCGGTCTTGACTACACGACCACAAGCGCATATGTACGCAACGACAACGCGGCCATTTGGAACTTGCCCGCCTTTGTCAATGTATTCCAGGGCACAACTCAAACTGCAATCAGCCGAACCAGTTTCTATTACGACAATCTGGCGCAGTACAACGTTCTCCGCGGTCTGGTGACCAGCGAGCAGGAAGAGATCGTCGATCTTCCGACCCAGGAGTTCGTAACGCGCACTATGACGTACGATCAATACGGCAATGTGCTCACCAACACAGACCCGGATGGGAACACATCCTCGTTCGTCTACGACGCCGTTACCTCGACCTTCCGCATTAGCGCGAAAGATCCGGATGGCAATGAGGTCCAGAGCACATTTGATCCCAAGTGGGGTTCAGTACTGACCGATACCGATGCCAGCGGAAACACAACCACCTTCCAATATGATGTGTTCGGGCGATTACAGGAGGTCATCAAGCCGGGAGACTCGGCGCTGCCCGGAGGAACAACACATTACCTGTATTCACTGTTACCAGTGGGCGGAACCGGCTTCAATGTGACGCGGTTCGATTCCACGACAGATTGCCAGCTCCCCATGGAGTCGATCGATTATTACGACGCCTTCGGCCAGATTTACATGAATCAGCGCGCCGCACCGGGCTCAAAGAACATCGTCACCACAACCGACCGCGACGACATGAGCCTGCCGGTTCGTTTCTCCCGCCCGTACTACAGCGGGGCTGCCGCGAATTACACAACGCTGACGCGAGATCCAATGCATCGCATCATAACGATTGTTGATGCTGACGGACAGACCACCACCCGCAGCTATGCGGCTCTGCAGGTCACAGAAACCGATCCCCGTGGCCTCAAGACGGTAACCGTCATGAATCCGAATCAGCAGGTTACGAAGAAAATTCTACCCACCACGAGTGGAACTGCTACCACGCAATTCGTCTATGACGCATCGAACGAACTCGTACAGATGGTTAAAGCCAACGGGTCCATAACCACAATGACTTACGACTTGCTGGGCCGCAAGACCAGCATCAGTGACCCGAATACTGGAACCTTCCAGTACGCCTACGACAATGCGAGCCACATTACCGCCATTACCGATCCCGTCGAAAAAAAGATTTTGTATGCCTACGACAAGGATGGAAATCTCATTTCGCGAACCTATTCGAACGGCACGAAACAAACCGTGACATACGGTGGGCCTACCGCTGTGAATGCGGTGGGACGCGTTATTTCAGTAACTGATGCGGCTGGAACTTTGCAGCTTGCATATGACACGAAGGGGCGCATCACGAAACGCACACGGAAGGTTCTGGCTAATGGCAAAACGTACAATATCAAATACACCTATGACGCAGCGGGTCATTTGCTCACCCTTACCTATCCAGATGGATACATGGCGACCTACGCCTATGACCGGGCCGGCAATGTTGCCAGCGTGACCGATAATCGTGGGCAGACTGTGGCTAATAGCTTCTCATACTCTGCCAGCGGCCGGTTACTCGGGCTGACATATGGCAACGGCACGCATTCGAGCTACACCTACGACGTGCTCGATCGCATGACCAACCTGCAGACCGAGCGCGCTGCCAACACCGCGATACAAAACTTGACCTACGCTTACGATGCGGATTCCAACGTTGCATCCATCGAAGATGCGGTCAATGGATACAATCAGCAATTCGCCTACGATCCGATGAACCGGTTGATCTCCGCGGTAGGCGGATATGGAACGGAAAACTACACCTACGATGCCGTCGGAAATCTGCTCACCAAGGGCACGGAATCGTTTCTTATCAGTCCGGTGCATCCGGAGCAAGCGACCTGCATGATGATTAATGCCACGAATCTCTATTCAGACGCGGCAACAGCGTGCAATCAAGGGGCATTCGGGACAAGGGTAATCAACTACGATACGCGTGGCAATGTGGTGAAGATGGGAGCCCTGCAATACACCTACGATTCCGAGAACCGGCTGATGACGGAGAGCAATGGAACCTCTCTGCTCCAGACGAATGTATATGACTTCTGGGGCGACCGCGTGGTCCAGAAGACGGCGGCAGAAACGCGAATATTCATTGAAAACCTCTATGAGGTAGGAGCCAATGGCGTCTCGGATCACGTGAGGACGCCGAACCTGCTGCTGATGACTTTGGTGACGCCACCTGCGGCGGCAGTTGCTGGTTCGACCCCGAAAGTCACAAATCCCGGGCTGATCGCAACCATCCGGCGATACCGTCCGAAACCGATAAGCGCAATGCAACTGCTAGAGTCCCTCTTGGGAATTACATTGCTGCTGCTGGTGTTCGGTAGCGCAATTCGAGTCAAGGGAAACGGCCGGGGAATTCGCGTGAGCGTCGGGATGCCGCAGGTTTGGCGCTTGCAGCCTGGAACTGGTTTCGTCAACATCTCTTTGATCTTTGCCCTCCTTTGCCTGGGATGCACAGATGCATTCGCGACGCCGCCGCTACCGCAAGATGATGTCAGCAGCGGCTCATCGGCAGTTTTTCAAACCCCCGCAACCGCCACCACGCAGCAGCGCTATTACTATCACCTCAACCATCTCGGCGGCGTGAACATGGTCACCGACTCCACCGGCACAGTCGTGGAGCAGCAAGAATACAAGCCTTACGGGGAAACGTACGTCAGCGCGGGGACAGCGACGATGCCGTTCGCTTACGATGGCGAACGTCCCGATGGCACCAACGCCACCACCGGCCTTTACTATGTCAATGCTCGTTATTACTGCCCGCAAATCGGTCGCTTCCTGTCGGCGGATTCCGTCATCGACCGGCCGTCGACACCGCAGGCCTTGCATCGTTACGCCTTCGCGGGCGGGAATCCAATCCGCTACGTGGACCCCAGTGGTCACTCGTGGTGGGACTTTGTGATCGGCGCGGCCATCTTCACCGCGATCATCGTTTTCGCGGCGATTGGCGGAGGCCCGGAGCTTGCCCTGGTGGCCAGTTCGATGGGCGTTCTCGGATTTGGGATCGGAGCCGTCGTCGCTACCGCGCTGGGCTACAGCGCCAGCAGTGAAAGCTTCTGGAATGTTGCATTAACCGGAGCCATCATTGGCGCAGCATTTGGCGCAGCCTTTGGCAATCTTTTTCTGGCGACCCCAGAAGAGGCGGCAACCGCGGGCGGGGATGTGGCAGCAGATAACGCAGTCGACGCGGCGGAAGCCCCAAGCGCCCCCGATCCACCGGATCCTCCCAAGCCAAGCAATGCGTTCAGGGCGCCCATCACAAATGCGCTCAGATCCATGGCATTTGGCGGACCGCAGTCGGTTATGATCCACGAACTACAGGGTGGCAGTACGGACAGTCTCCTGCTCGCAGTTAGCGAAAGCGAGGCCGAGGCCGCAGCGACCGGGGTGGTGGGAGGAATGGCAAGCGGCGCTGTCGGGGACGCGTTATCAGGGACGCTCTCTGCCTCGACTATTACGGGTGGGAAACTGGCATTAGCGGTGGTTTCGCAGGCCGCACTTTGGACCTTCGCCGGCGTGGAAAAGCAGAGCCTGGGGAGTTATATCTATGCTCAAGTAAAGCCTTCTTCATCGTCGTCGAATGCACCGGCACCCATGTCCGGATATAACAATGCCACCTCCTATTACTCGAGTGGAAACAACTCCATGTCGAATTCCACTCCGTACTAGCTGCGGGAGGCGAAATTGTGCACCTTGACTACTTGCTTAGGCGCGTGCAGTCCAATATAGAAAAGTATCTCCGCAAAGCACGCTCGGCGGAGTGCGAATGAATGGAGATTCTCAAGATTCCTGCCCGTGCTTTGCCGCACAACTTCCGCCAGTTGGCGGGAAAAGCAGATTCCTGTCGGTGGGATCTGTTCCGGATAGTCCTTCGTGGGCAATCGCAATTACTCCCGATATGCCGACCTCCCGTTACTGATCTGGCGGGCTCGATGCGACGAGTGACGAATTCACTGACCCCTCAAGCCTTGGATTCGACGATAGTCCTCCATTTCGCGACCGGCCAGTGCCGACTTACCCTGCTTTCGATGGATTGAGGCGAGAAGCAGGTCGGCCTGTGCAGCCAGCGAAGTATTTTGCTCGATCTTAAGCACGCTGGTAAGCACCTGCTCGGCTGCGCTCGAATCGGCGGCGGCCAATGCCCGCCCCAGCGCATAGAGTGTTTCCGGCATATTGGGTCGAAGCGAATCGGAGCGCCGCAGTTCGGCAGCCGCCTCTTTCATTTTTCCTTGTTGCGCGAGCGCGTCGCCCAGTCGGAACGCAGCCTCTGCGTTGCCCCGATGCAGCGCAGTCTCGGCGCGAAATTGCTCTTCTGCCTGCGGCCACTCGGCACGCCCGGCATAGATTTCCCCAAGTTCGAGGCGCAGGCCGGGCAAGTTGGGGCGGAGTGCGATCGCCTGCTCGTACTCCTTCACCGCTTCAGGAATCATCTTCCTCTGGTAGTAACCCTGGCCACGAGTCTGGTGCGCTCGCGCAGAGCTTGGAAACGACGCCAGCAGTTTGTCGGTTGATTGCGAAGCCGCAGCCGTTGCGGCGCGGCTCACATAAAAAAGAAGATCAGGGTTCTCCGGATCGTTTTCCAACGCAGACTGCAAGTTGACCATTGCCTTGGCAGGCTCGTCGTTCTCAAGTTGTGCGATTCCCAAGGCGCCCGGATCACGGGCAATCTCGAGATGAGGAATTGCCTCAGCGGCAAAACCTTGCGCCAACAACGCGTAACCCAACAACTGATGAACCGGAATGGAGTCGGGACTCAACTCGGCGGCACGCTTCAGAGGTGGAATTGCCTCGGCAGCGTCGTGTTTCTCCATATAGGCATCGCCGAGGCGCAGAAGAACTTCAGACGAAGACGGGTCCAATTCTGCGGCCTTGCGAAATTCGATCAAGGCATGGTCGATGTCGTGGCGGTCTTCCGCGTCGATCCCAGACTGTAGCAAGACCTTCGCTTGAGCCGCGGGTTGAGGCGTTACGGCCTGCGGCTGAAGAAACAAATGAAGAAACAGGAGTAACCGGATCATTTCCGCTCAGGCTCCTTGATGGTAATAAACTGATCCGCTGGAACATCCCGCAAGGTCTGATGAATTCCTGACGGCCAGCGGATTCCAATTTCCGCCTTGCCATTATCTCCCAAACCGAAATGCAATCGCTTGTCGCTCGAGGAAAGATAACTTCCCGCAGCGGTCGCGAATCTCACTTGACCATTGACCTGAACGCGAGCCCCGTATCCGTCACGATTACTGCTCATCCCGCGAAGCGTAATCGTAAGCCAGTGCGATTTGCCGCCGCGATTCAAATAGAGTTGCGGCCCGTCCCCGAGTGAGGTCGTAACTGCGTCGATCCACCCATCATTATTCAGATCGCCGAAAGCCGAGCCCCGGCCAGCTACGGCGCGAGTAGGCCCGACATTCCCTCTCTCGAAGTGACCGCGATTGTTCAAAGCCAGCAAAGGAACGTCGAGATACCGAAGGGAGTTGTCGTAGGAGTGCACGTTATCAAAAACGTGGCCCTGCACGATGAGCGCGTCTTTCCAGCCATCGTTATCAAAATCCTCCAGACCAACTCCCCACCCGGAGGAAGTTCCAGAGAGCGCGCCGAATCCGGTCTCCAGTTCCAGTGCACTAAATGATTTGTTTCCGTCATTGTGAAACAAGACGTACGGCTCGTGGGGCAATTGCGTAATAAGAAGGTCAGGAAGGCCGTCGTTATCGTAGTCCTGGAAAACGACGCCCATTCCGGAGGGCATTTTGCCGGAGTTGTTCAGGGCTGCGCCTGAATCAAGCGCAACTTCACTGAATTTGCCGTTT
>JBARKD010001000.1:0-3582 GCA_049800615.1 Acidobacteriaceae bacterium
CCTCAGCGGCTGAAGCCGGTCTTCTATTCAAATTGACGGCGGGGCTGAAGCCCCGCCCCTTCACGCCCTGTTCGCATCAACCGCCGGACCTTCGGTATAAGCCCTCCCCCATGGGCCCTCCCCCGAAACCATCCTCGTAAGCCCGCCCCGTAAGATGGAGCGATGCTGACTGAAGAGCAGCGTGCCCGGGTTACTTTGGTGCTGGTGCGGGCGCGAAATCCCAACAACATTGGGGCCGTTGCTCGGGCCATGCACGGTTTCGGCTTTAACGATCTGCGCCTGGTCAATGACTATTCGGTTTCGCTGGAGCGGGCGCGGTCGGCGGTGGATGCTTCCGCGATTCTGGCAACCGCGCAATTATTCGAAACCGTTGCGGATGCAATCAAGGGATGCGGCCTGGTTGTCGGCACAACCGCGGTCGGGGAACGCAAGCAGGAGCATCCTGTGCGCTCGCTGGCGAACGGCGGGGAGTTGATAGCCTCCGCCTCGATGACCGGGCAGGTCGCGTTGCTCTTCGGATCGGAAAAAACCGGTTTGAGCAATGAGGCGTTAAGTCATTGCAACTGGCTAATGACCATTCCCATGCATGCGACTCCGGGAATGCGCCACGCATCGATGAACCTGGGTCAGGCCGTGGCTGTGTGCCTGTACGAATTGATACGCGATGCGAAACTCGAGCGTCCCCTTCGAGGAGAAGCCCCGGCACAAGCCGGTGATCTGGAGCGTTTAACGGGCGTCCTGGCGGATACGCTCTCGGCTACCGGGTACCACCGTCACCGCCCGTCATTTGCCGACCCTCCGGCGCTGCGACGAATGATTCGGCGCTTGAACCTGAGCCAGTCGGATGCCCGGCGATGGATCGGCATCCTACGCCGGCTGTTATGGAAGCTTAACGAGTGATGATTACTTCGTAGAGATTGTCCTTGGCCAGATAGAACTTGGTATTGGCATAGGCCTCGAACAATTTCTCGATCGTGCGATTGGTGTAGACACGCTGCACCTTGTACCCGGTAGTCTCCTGGCTCTCGATGCTGTCGTTGTCCGTTACGTGATAGCGGCAGAACGCGGTGTCGGGCCCTAAATTCCGGGTGTGAAAGAAGGTGAGCACCCGGCCCCCAGGCCGCATCGACGATCGCAGCCGCTTGATCAGCGGTGCGACCAAGTCCTGAGGTATGTAGTCGAGAGTGGTCCAGAGAAGAATGACGTCAAATTCCCTGCCGGCGAAATCAAGATTGTTATCGAGAAATCCTTCGACGTCGAAATGAGCCGCGCCATTCTCATCCGGAGCGCCCATCCAATTGCCGTGCACGGATTCGTTCACCACGTCTGCCATGTACACGCCGTGGCCCAGGGTGGTGAGGAAATTAATATTGGTCGGCGAAGTGGGACCAATATCGAGGAGGCGCAGACCCTGCTCGGATTTCAGATACTTGAGCAGATCCTTCCAGGCACTGGAGTGTCTCGGTACACGCGGGCCGGTGAGTATGGTGGGGGTACTGGACGCCGGAGAAGCGGGTTGTGATCTGCCGAATAGATTGCGCATCGCGTCGTCGGTTTTTGATCGCAGACTAGAATTGCCTGCGGGGAATATGCTCATCATGACGGGGCCCTCCAGCGTTTCTTAATGTTTAGCTGGAGAAGCTGCCACCGGGATTTCACTTCCTTTGCCCGGTGCAGCGCCACCTGCCTTTTCCGAATCCAACGGTGCTACGTTACCGCGAAAAGCAGCGCTCTCCTCAATCGACAGCCGCGCGGCGGAGATGTCTCCAATCAAATTGCAGCCATCGCGCAACTCCACCCGCCCCGTGGCAGAAATATTGCCGTTTAGCCGGCCCAGCAGGACCACATCCCTGGCCGAAACATTCGCTGATACAAAGGCATTCGGACCAATCGTCAGACGGCTTTCGAGCAGGGTGATGGAACCCTCCACTTGGCCGTCCACCATCAGGTCCTCGCTTCCCTTGACCTCGCCCCGAATCTGTACGGACTTGCCGATTACGGCGACGGGGTTCTCTACTGCATTCATCGGCCGCCTCCCTGCGATTGCAGGCTCTCTGCCCGAACTATACGCAAGGGACGACGACAATCGCAACCGGCAACAAGAGTTTTGAGGGGGAAAGGTCCGCAGATGTAAACTGGAAGGTATTGCTTTGCAACTTACTGGGTAACTATATGGGATATATGCTTCAGCTCGCACATTTTACCAAGGGTTTCCGTCCCTGGATTCTGGGCGTACCCGTGGTTTTGGCATTCGGGGCGGCAGCCCTTTGCCAGGAGCCGAGCGCGCCCATTGACCCACAAAAAATCGTGAACGACGCCAGCTGGAACGAACTCCACTCCAAATCTCCCGGCCGCTCTTTCAGCTACCGTCAACGCAAAGAAGACGCCAAAGGCATCATCGTCAAGGAGATCGTAGAAACGAAAGATGGCGACGTCGCCCGTTTGATCGAGAAGGACGGCAAACCGCTGTCTCCCGAGCAGGAGCAGGCCGAACGCGACCGCTTGAATGAGCTTCTCGCCCACCCTGAGATCCAGGAGCATCGTCACAAAAAGGAGCAGGAAGACAGCGCCCGGGGCGAGGAGATGGTCAGAATGCTGCCAGACGCGTTTCTGTACACCTTCACGGGCATGGTGGAAGGACCCAACGGACCTTGCTACCGCTTGCAGTTCAAGCCGAATCCCGCTTTCACCCCCCCGGATCGTGAAGGTGAGGTTTATCACGGGATGGTGGGCGAGCTTTGGGTGGACCAGGCGCAGCTGCGGCTAGCCAAAATCGATGCTCACCTTTTCTCAGATGTGAACTTTGGTTGGGGCGTCCTGGGCAGGCTGTACAAAGGCGGCAGTATCCTGGTGCAGAACGAAGATGTGGGTCTCCACCACTGGGAGACGTTTCACATGAAGCTGCATCTGCAAGGCAAGCTGCTGCTGATGAAAAGTGTCGATTACTCGACCACGGAAGACTTCAGCGATTTTCGCATTCAGCCGCAGGAGCTGGGTTATCAGGAAGCCATCCACCTCCTGCAGGAAACCCCGGCTCAGGTCGCTTCCCGGTAGCTAGTGTCCAGTACCCTCAGCGGCTGAAGCCGGTCTTCTATTCGATTTGACGGCGGGGCTGAAAGGGTCTGCGTGCGAACTAACCCTAGCGAGATTTGGTTACGTGATGGGGGGTCAGCAGCGGTCCCAGGATTTCATCCTGGGCTATTTTCAGCCGTCCCTTCGGGACTTAGTGCGCGGTTGACGGCGGGGCTGAAAAAGCCCGCCCCTTCAAAACCAAAGGGAGGACAATTCTAGAGCTCAGGCGAGCGAGTGGGACAGGGCAAGAAACTGCAGATTCCTCGGCTTCGCTCGGAATGACAAAGGGTAGGCCTGTGGCTTGGGTTGGGTTTAGCTGCCATAAGGGCAAAACTGCAGATCCCTTAGCTTCGCTCGGGATGACAAATCTGTCTGCGGATGGAAAATATACCCTCAGCGGCTGAAGCCGGTCTTCTATTCGATTTGACGGCGGGGCTGAAGCCCCGCCCCTTCAAAACGGGGTTCGCGGCAACATCCTAAACGAAGGGGATCCTACACGAAGTCATCGCT
>JBARKD010001001.1:0-2592 GCA_049800615.1 Acidobacteriaceae bacterium
AGCACCAGCCAGCCCCAGGCATCCCCGCCGATGCCGAACCCGAGCGCGGTCAGCCCCGCGCCGATCAGCGCGAAACCGGCGGTACGCGACGCGCGGTACCCGTAGCCGCCTCCCGGGTCGGCCAGCACCGAGAACAGCGCCCCGAACAAGGCGCTGAGCAGATATACCTCGTGGCCGATCGCCCAGAAGACAACCAGCGGCACTAGCGCGACGTCCAGGACCATCACTCCGCGCGCCCAGTTGAGCCCCTCAGGGTTAAGCGCGAACACCTTCGACAGCCAGCTCACGACCGTTCCCTGTGAACGGGCCGTCCTTCTCGACCGGCTTGCACTGGCCATGGTCACCGTCGCTCCCCGCGGAATGACCCCCAGGTCCCGCGCGATCTCGCCGATACCGCCCCCGCGGGCGAACCGCCCGGACGCCTCCAACCGCAGCCGCTCGCACCCCCGGATGCCCCGACAGACGTGCACCCGCCCCGTTGCGCCTGCCGCATGCCCGGGTATACCCGGCAGCCAGCCGACGTCACGACCCGATCCCCGCGAGTTCGTCCACCGGCCACTTCCAGCGCCGCAACGTGCCCGGCCATGCCTTTCCGGCACTCCGCAAGCGGGCCGCGCGCCTGTCACGATTTCCTGCCTGATGCCGCAGGCCCACAGTCCGGTCAGGCCGCCTTACGCGCAAGGCGTAAACCTCTCCCGGCCGGCTCGGGCTACCGAACAGGCCAGGCCGGGATCTGGGGCGTTCAAGGATGGCCCGCCAGCTCCCGCAGGCCAGATCGCTGCGGCCTGATGGGCACCACTGGATGGAGCTTCGGATTGGGCCGGGCCGATGGCGGCGCTGGCTGGCAGGTCAGCTCAGCAGCCGCAGGGTGCCGCTGATCACCATGTACGCGCCCGCGAACACGGCGACGGCGGCTGCGATCTGCCGTTCGTGGCTGACGATCAAGTCCTTCAACCGTTTGATTGCTTTTTCGGTGCGCCGGGGGCGGACCCGCAGGAACGCGAACGGGACGATCACTGGCGCGAAGTTGATAGCAACGAATACCAGCACCGAGACCACCGCTATCGCGGCAGGCGTCTTGCTGGCGACCAGGTGGTGCAGGGTGAGGAGATATGAGGCACCCGGGATGCCGACCACCAGGCCGATGATAACTGCGAGCCCGTACCGGGGCTCATGCAAAGCCTGTAGCGTCCAGCTTTCCAGCTTCGATAGCCGCTTCTTCGGCGGGAGATGGCGCCGCCGCCGGTGGATGTGCAGGTGGTTGGTCGCCAGCAGCGCGCCGACGACAAGCAGCGGTATCCCCAGGGCCAGATCGATGGCGGCCATCCCCTCGGCCCGGTGGCCAGGTCGGCGTTCGACCGCACGCCCACGAACCCGCGCGGGCTGTCTGCGTCCGGCTGGCCGGCGGACTATATGACGATGCTCGCGATATGGCTTCCCAGGCGAGGTCGGGAACGGAGAAAGAGGTCTGGTGACCGCACCGCGGGGCAGGGGCCGGTGAAGGCTTTCGACAGGTCCGCGTCCGCGCTGGTGAAGGCCGGCTTCCACGCCGGATCGGTGACTTCGGCCCATTCGATGGGAAGACAGTGCGGCAGCTCCCCCTGCCGGGCACGGCCGTGCCAGTGGTCGAGGTCCCTGGGTTTTGCCGCAGGTAGAGAAGCGAACGTGGTCCACCGGCTCCGATGCAGCCTCGCCTGTCCGACCGGTTCACTCAAAGGTCACGCTCCGTACCAATATACTTGTGTCGAGTTTTGAGTGATTCACCTATTCGCTTTGTTTCCCAGAAGGGTGTGATTGCGGAGTGCCGTCGCTGGGCTACCTCGAAGCTTGGGCACGGTGGTTCGATGGGCGGCCCATTGGAAATTACTATCTGTTTGGGCTTCCAGTCTTTTGGTGGGCGCGAATCGGCAAGCTTATGGAGTTCGCTGCCGCCTTTACTGCCGTGCTAGATATCGTAGGTCCGGAACGCATTCAAGCCGAAGCCGGCAAACTTGGCGCCTACGGATGGAATGAGGCAATTGAGCGTTTCCGCAAGGAAAGGGCAAGAGTCAGCCGACTCAGGAAATGGCTGCGAGAGATTCATGAGCGCCTGCCATCGATGCCATTGGGCGATGCTGCAACTCCGGATACCCTCGCAGCCTATGACACGGTTTTTCAGCAATTCACGACGTGGCGGTTGTCCATACCTGATCCTGAGGACAGCGAATACAGGACCGCAGAGCGCTTAATGGGAACAGCTACCTGGATTTGGAACATAGCCGTTTTGGCCATCCCGGTTGCTGTCGCAGCCCTGTTTATCTCGTTGCGCGTACCGGTTTGGGTAGGAATAGCCTCCGTTGCCCTTGGTGTATTGGCTTTGATATCGGCGCTTATCGTGGAGCCTGAGATTCTTGTTCTCGAAATTGCCTTCGCTGGTTCGCTGATCCTCTTGTATTTGCGAAGTATTTACGCTTTCCTTATTTGGTCGTTGTCCACTCCTCTTGCTAAACTGTTAGACGCTCAGCGACCAGGGCATCCCATCCGCGTAATCGCAATTTTGGTCTTTGTTATCGGGTTCCAGTTTGATCTGCTCGGCTCTTACTAAGGAGTTCG
>JBARKD010001002.1:0-10362 GCA_049800615.1 Acidobacteriaceae bacterium
GTGCAAACATTTCACCCTTCTTGAGGATCAGGCAGAACACTTGGGGGCGTCAGTGTGGGTCCGGTACAGGCGCATACGGGCGAAGGCGAACAACTCATTTCTTGACAGGACCGTATTGTCGTGTGGACAATGGATTCGCTTTGATTAGCGCTGAACGATCAACGTTTATCAGATGCCAGCCAGCGGTGGTCGAAGTTGGCGGCTACCGAAAGATTTGCACGCCTCGCCCCTTGGCTCGCCCGAAAGGCGCGTCGGCCGGGGGGTGTTATGGTGGCGAAGGAGGAAAAGACAAATTGCCAGCGGACGCAGAAGAGCTTGCCTCTGCAATCAAAAGGGCCGTTGCGCTGCCGGACCAGGTGGCCGATTATTTGCGCGGGATGATTCTTTCCGGTAGGTGGCCGCCTGGTCAACGAATCGTAGAGACGCGGATCGCAAAGGAATTGGGCATTGGACAACCCACAGTGCGCGAAGCCTTGGGGAAGCTTGAAGAGGCTGGGCTCGTTGTGCGCACACAGAATAGCGGTTGCACTGTTACTCAATTGACGAGGACTGAAGTTGACCAGATATTCCGCATGCGCATTGAAATGGAGGGTCTCGCGGTGGAGCTGGCGGTCGAGAATCGAGACAAAACGCATGGAATGGAACTGAAGATCGCGCTTAATAGGCTGCAAGTTGCGGCTTTGAGTAAATCGGTTGAGGATTTCTATCGCGCTGACTTAGAACTGCACAGAACTATCTGGAAGCTTGCGGGAAATCGATTTCTCGAAAAGGCCTTGTCGCAAATTGTCATCCCGCTTTTCGCGTTCACCACGATAGAAATTCTAGCGCATCCGGATTTCGAGTTAGCCCTGAACGCGCAAGAACACGAAAAGTTAGTGGAGGCCATTCTTACCTCTGACAAGGCCCATGCGCGGAGCGTAGCCAATCGGATGCTCAAAGAGTTCTGGCACGAGGGATACTTGCTCATTGATAAGGGCAAGAAGGGCTCCGAGGAGAAGGAAAGAAAGCCGCATAGAAGGAAAAAACCTGCCGAATAGCGCCGGCGGGCGGAGAAGCATGACCCTGAAAGATTCGCAACTGGAACACAAACGGGTCCTGATCACCGGAGCCGAAGGCGGTATCGGAAGTGCGCTAGCGCATCGTTTTGCTATGGAGGGCGCTCGCATTTGCCTGAATACATTCGCGACCGCGGAAAGTTGCGCGGCACTGGTCACGGAAATCAACTCGTCGGCCCGCTTCGAGGCATTCGCCGTCCAAGCAGACATTTGCAACGTAATGGAAATTGACCGGTTGTTCCAGACCGCGGTGAGCAGGTTCGATGGCATTGATATTCTCGTCAATAACGCGGGGGTGGAGTCTGTTCAGTCCGCTCTCGACCTGCCAGTAGAGGAGTGGGACCGGATCCTGAATACCAATCTGCGCGGTTCCTTTCTGTGCGCGCAGAGAGCGGGTCGCATCATGCGAACGCAGGAAAATGGCGGCGTGATTCTAAACGTCTCCTCCATCCACGATACGATCGCGCGTCTCGGCACGGCTCACTACGGCGCGTCGAAAGCCGGCTTGACAATGTTAACCAAGGCTCTCGCGCTGGAGTGGGCAGAGTACGGAATTCGGGTCGTCGGAATCTCCCCGGGTGCTATCGAAACAAGAATGAACCAGCATGAGATCGCGAAAATCGGCCGTTCAAAGTTTGCCGCCTGGATACCCGCAGGGCGCCTGGGAACGACCGATGACATTGCTGACGCCGCGGTCTTTCTTGTCTCAGAGCAAGCGAGTTATGTAACAGGAGCTACCTTATATGTCGACGGAGCGTACTCTTTAAATACTATTCACTACGACCCAAGGGGATGGCACATGTGATGTGTTGCTATGTACGACAAAGGGGGAGTTCCGCCAGCCAACAGGAGTAGCGATTCGCCATGAAAATCATCAGGTTGAAGACAGCGGTTGTTGAGGGGAATTTTGACTGGACCTATGTCAGGCTGGAGACCGACGAAGGTATCAGCGGCCTCGGAGAATGCTTTTTTGCGCCCGGTTTGACCAGGGTATTGCACGAACTGGCCCCGGTAATCGTAGGCAGGGATCCACGAGATATCCGTTGTATGTTTCGCCGCCTGCAGCTAGCAAGTTCTGGAGCAGGCTCGGTGGCCGGTACGGTTTACAACGCGATTACGGGTATTGAGATGGCGCTGTGGGACCTGATGGGGCAGTGGTTGGGGATACCGATCTATCGTCTTCTGGGAGGCAAGTTTCGCGACAAGGTACGTATCTACGCCGATTGCCACGCAGGCGACGGTCTTGAGAGCTTCGATGCGATTTTGCAAACCCGCTCTTCCTCGTGGACCGGCAACAGGGACGATCACCGGAAAACCAACTATTTTGAAGAGCGCGCGGACCAAATCGTTTTTACTCCCGAGATGTATGGCAAGCGGGCGAAGGAGATGGCGGCCCTGGGATTTACCGCTCTGAAATTTGACATCGACATCCCTAATCCCTACGCTTTGGATCTTTACAATCGCTGCCTCACTAATAAAGAGATTGATTACCTTCTTAGCCTGGTTGGCGGCGTCCGTGAGGCAGTTGGGGTAGACGTGGATCTCGCCGTCGACTGCCACTGGCGCTTCAACGTGAATGATGCCCGAAAACTCGCCGCCGGCCTGGAGCAATTTCGGCTCATGTGGCTCGAGGACCCTCTTCCCCCTTGGAGCATCGTGGAATTTAAAGAGCTTAAAGCTTCGAGCAGAACCCCGATTGCCACGGGCGAAAATCTGTACTTGTTCGAGGGATTCCGCTCTCTGCTAGAGCAACAGGCTCTTAGTATCGTATGTCCGGATCTGCAAAAAGCGGGAGGACTCGGTGAGGCGCGACGGATCGCTGAGTTTGCCGACAGTTACAGCGTTGCAGTAGCCCCCCACAACATCAGTAGTCCCATCGGCACGATAGCCTCGGTACATTTCTGCGCAGCCACGCCGAACTTTTTAGCGCTCGAATATCACGCGTATGACGTGCCCTTCTGGGAGGACTTGCTGGAAGGCGGGTGTCGTCCTGTGATCAAAGATGGTTACATTGCGTTGCCGGAAGGACCCGGCCTTGGCGTAACGCTGAACGAAGAAGTGGCCCGTAAATACGCCCGCCCAAACGAACCTTTTTTTGAATAGAGAAGTGGTCCGGCAACAGGCTCCCTGCGGAGGATCGGGAAATGAAGCTGTGGAATTCAGATGACGAGCTCTTTCTAATGACCCAGCGCGAGTTGTTTACCTGTGTCGTCGGCGACATCATGGACACCATGCAGCTCACGCACCAATTTTTACCCCCGGCGATTCAGCCCTTGGAGCGGGAAATGATTCTGTTAGGACGGGCGATGCCGGTTTTGTCGGGAGACGTATTCCAGGAGCGAGTTAATGGGAGCGCAAATGATCTCAGTGCAAAACCCTTTGGCTTGATGCTTGAGGCGCTGGATGACATTTGCCGAAATGAGATTTATGTCAACACAGGCTCATCGCCCAGGAATGCCATGTGGGGTGAGTTGATGACCACGCGAGCGCTCAAGCTTGGAGCAAGGGGCGTCCTCGTGAACGGCTACGTACGCGATACCAAGGCCATTCTCGCCCAGAATTTTCCAACGTTTTGCTTCGGATCGTATGGCCAGGATTCCGCGCCTCGCTACAAAGTCTACGATTTCCGCGTTCCGATTGAGATCGGAGGGGTGCGCATTCGTTCTGGAGACATTCTCTTTGGCGACATCGACGGCGTTTTGGTCGTTCCCGCGGAAGCCGAAGCGGAGGTCTTCAGCAAAGCGTTGGAAAAGGTCCGCGCCGAGAAGGCGGTGAAACGCGATCTGGAAAACGGCTCAACCGCAACGGCAGCGTTTGCGCGCCACGGGGTGATGTGAAGAATTTTCGGGGTGTGCGCGGTTACCTGGTGATTGCCGCCATTGTGTCGAGTTTAGGCGGCTATCTATTTGGGTACGACAACATTGTCATAAGCGGCGCGATTCATTATCTTAGCCTGCATTTTCAGCTGAGCGCAGGAGGAGTTGGCTGGGCCGCAGGCTGCGCGCTCGTCGGCTGTGTTGCAGGATCGGCAGCTGCCGGCGCCGTCGCAGATTACTTCGGGCAAAAGAAGGCTCTGATCATTTGCGCGATATGCTTTGGCCTTTCGTCCGTGGGGATATGGTTCTCGCGCGATCTGGAGCAGTTCGTAGCCTGGCGCATCGTCGGTGGATTAGGAATTGGAGCCGCGTCCACCATCAGCCCTATGTACATCGCCGAAATTGCGCCGACCCGTATTCGGGGCCGCCTGGTTACCCTGTACCAGCTCGGCATCGTTTTGGGAATTTTAAGTGCAGTGTTCTGCAATATGCGAATTCAACGCCTGGGCAACGAGCTCTGGAATGAGACTGTTGGATGGCGAGTGATGTTTCTGGTTGGGGTCATCCCTGCAATTCTGTTCGGAGCAATGATTCTCGCATCCGTGGAAAGCCCCCGATGGTTGTTGAAGGAGGGCGACAAAGAAAGGGCCCTTGAGGTTCTGAGTTTGCTGGGCAGTGGTGAGACTGCCAGGGCTGAGCTTCTTCAAATAGAGGCCGCCCTGGAACTCGAAGAGGGGCGTTTTGCCGAACTCTTCACTACTTTTAGAAGGCCTCTCCTCATAGGAATCATGTTGGCCTGCTTTCAGCAGATCAGCGGTGTCACGCCTATTTTTTCTTTTTTGCCCGACATTTTTAGGGCTGCCGGAACAGCCACGGGGGACGCGTTCTTCCAGTCTGTTCTGGTCAGCCTGATCAATTTGCTTTTCACACTGTTGGCGCTTTGGCTTGTCGATCTGGCAGGGCGAAGGACGCTGATCCTGGCTGGGACGTCGGTACAACTGATAGCCCTCGCGCTTATGGGTTGGATTTACCACACACGAGGCAACGGTCTGCTGATTGTGATCCTGGTGATGGGTTTCGTTGCCGGCCACGCATTCGGCAATGGGGTTGCCTGCTGGGTGATCATCTCGGAGATCTATCCTGCGAAGGTGCGAGGGCGCGCCATCTCGATTGCAACGACGACCTTGTGGGTGATGGGTTACCTGGAAAATCAGTTCTTCCCGATCATGATGAAGACTCTTGGAGCAGACGGAACATTCTGGACATTTGGCGCCGGTGCGCTACTAACGACCATCTGCGTGACCCTCTTCGTTCCCGAGACGAGAGGAAAGTCTTTGGAGGAGATCACTCTATTCTGGACGTCGAAAAGAAGTTCCAAGGCCGGCGCCCAACGGTTATTCTCATCTCCATTCCTATAGAGTCGAAAACCAAGAGGGACCAGGAGAAGATGGGCATGGCAGCTATCTTCTCTTGACATAGTTTGACTATGGCAGTAGCTTGTTACTGGCATAGTCTGCCTATGCTAGAGTTCTTGTTTGGTTGGAGAGGTGTTATTTGAATCGTGATGAGATTCCGCCGGGCACGCTTTATTTGCTGATCCTGAAGACGCTGGCGCTGCATGGCGAGCTGCATGGGTATGAGATTGCCAATTCGATCCAACGCACGTCGGACGAGGTGCTGCAGGTGGAAGAGGGGTCCCTGTATCCGGCACTGCAGCGGATGTTGATCAAAGGATGGGTGACGGCGGAGTGGGGCGTGACAGCGGGCAACCGGCGGGCGCGTTACTACACGCTGACGGCTGCGGGGCGGAAGCAGCTGGCGGTGGAGGTTTCGCAGTTTGAGCGCGTGATGGGAGCCATTGCGCGGGTGATTCAGACGGCGTGAGGAGATGAGCCATGAGTGAGGCCCGCGAGCTTTTGCGCCGAGTACGCATGCTGTTTCATCGGCGGCGGTTTCAGGCCGAGCTGGAAGAGGAGATGCGCCTGCACCTGGAGTTGAGAGCGCAGGAGCATGCGGAGAATGGGTTGGGCGCAGAGGCAGCGCGGCGCATGGCTTATCGGAGATTTGGCAATCCAACTGTAATCAGGGAGAAGAGCTATATGACTTGGGGATGGGGATGGCTGGAGAGCCTGGTGCAGGATGTGCGATTCGCGACGCGGCAACTGTGGAAGACGCCGGGGTTTACGATCACGGCGATCCTGACGCTGGCGCTGGGGATTGGGGCGAATGCAGCAATCTTCACCCTGGTGAATGCCGTTCTACTGAAGGACCTGCCGGTGGTCGATCCGCAGTCTCTGGTGCGTTTGGGCGACTCCGACCAGTGCTGCGTGAATCGCGGCCCGGAGGAAGACGGAAACTACTCGATCCACTCCACCGACACCTGGCAGCGGTTCAAGCAGAACAACCCCGAGTTTGAAGAGCTGGCCGCGATGCAGGCGGGGCTCAATCCGCTGGTAGTGCGCCGCGAACAGTCGGACGAGGCCGCGCACTCGGTCAATGCAGAGTTCATCTCCGGCAACTACTTCCGCACCTTCGGGCTGCGGCCGGCCGCGGGACGGCTGTTGCAGGATACCGACGATGTGCAGGGCGCGCCAGTTGCGGCGGTCATAAGCTACGCGCTGTGGCAGCGTGATTATGCGCGCGACCCATCGGTCGTCGGCGCCACCTTCTTGGTCAATACCAGGCCGGTGACCATTGTCGGAATCGCTCCGGAGCAGTTCTACGGCGACCGCCTGCAGAGCACGCCGCCGGATGTTTATCTGCCCATCGAGTCGCTGCCTGTCCTGCGGGACAAGGATTACGTTCATGAGCCGGAGGCGAGGTGGCTCTACCTCATCGGCCGGGTGAAGCCGGGTACGGCTCTGGCGCCGCTGCAGCAGAAGCTCTCCACGCAGTTGAAACAGATCTTCTCCACCAGCAAGTTCTTCTCCAGTGCGCATGACCGTCCGTATCTCGACCGTGTGCATGTTCCCATCACCCCGGGCGGTGCAGGCATCCAGAACATGCAGGCCAACTACGGGTCGAACCTGCACCTGTTGCAGTGGATCGCCGGGCTGGTGCTGCTGATCGCCTGCGCCAACATCGCCAACCTGCTGCTGGTGCGTGGCATGGCGCGCAAGGCGGAGATGAGCCTGCGTACGGCGCTGGGTGCGGCACGTATCCGCATCGTTCGCCAACTTTTGACCGAAAGCCTGGTGCTGGCGGTGATCGGCGGCATCTCAGCGCTGGCAGTTTCGTATGGCGGAGCAGAGCTGCTGCTGAAGCTGGCCTTCCCGTCTTCAAACGATGTGCCCATCCATGCCACCCCCTCGCTGATCGTGCAGGGATTTGCGATTGCGCTCTCGCTCGTGACCGGCGTGCTCTTCGGGGTGGCGCCGGCGTGGCTCTCGGCAAGCGCACAGCCTGCGGATGCGCTGCGCAGCGGCTTGCGCACAACGACCGGAGGGGCCTCGGCGCTGCAGCGCGCGCTGGTGGTGATGCAGGCGGCGCTCTCGCTGGTGCTGCTGGTGGGCGCGGGCCTGTTCGCGCAGAGCCTCAGCAAGCTTGAGCACTTTGACATGAAGCTCGACGCTGCCAACCGCTACATCATCCACTTCGATCCGCAGTCCGCGAGTTACTCTCAGGCGCAGTTGGCGGCCCTCTACCGGACGATCGAGGACCGCTTCCACCAGATCCCCGGCATGGTCAATGTCGGACTCAGCACCTATACGCCGATGGAGTCCTATAACGACAACACCTCCGTCCAGATCCAGGGACAGCCGAATCTGTACAAGAGCTCGTCGTATGTATGGGCGAACTCTGAATACTTCGACTCCGTAGGCACGCACGTAGTGATGGGCCGCGGCTTCGGCCCGCAGGACAGCCCCACCGCGCCCGCCGCCGCAGTAGTCAATCGGGCCTTCGTGAAGACCTTCTTCAAGCCGGGGGAGAACCCCATCGGTGCGCACCTCGGACGTCCCGAAGCGCCGGGCGATTTCACCATCGTCGGCGTAGTGGAGGACACCACCTACGGCAGCGTGGACTGGAAGAACCACTCGATGTTTTTCCTGCGTCTGCTGCAGCAGCCGGCGGGGGATAAGAAGCCGGCCGACTACGTCTTTGCGAGGGCGATCGTGCTGGAGACGGCGCGGCCCATGGATAACATGGAGGCCCTGTCGCAGCAGACCCTCTCCAGCATCAATCCGAACCTGTCGGTGGTAAAGTTCCAGACCTTCAGCTCGCAGATCGGAGAGCAGTTCACTAATGCGCGGATGCTCTCGCGGCTGATGATGCTTTTCGGCGGGCTGGCCCTGCTGCTGGCTGCGGTCGGACTCTACGGCGTAACGGCGTATGGAGTGGCACGGCGCACCAGCGAGATCGGCATCCGCATGGCTTTAGGTGCGGAGCGGAGCGGTGTGGTGGCGATGATCCTGCGCAGCGCGCTGTTGCAGACCGTGATTGGACTGGCGATTGGAGTGCCGGTGGCGTTCTACGGGGTGACGCTGGTGAAGTCGCAGCTATATGAGATGACGACGGTGAGCGGCGGAGCGCTGGCGGTGGCGGTGGGAACTTTGCTGGCGGCGGCGTGCGTTGCCGGGTTGATTCCGGCGCGGCGTGCGGCGTCTGTCGATCCGGCGCGGGCGCTAAGGACAGAATAATGACATTGGTCGAGACATGTTTCTGGTTCCCTACCCGTCAAAAGTCAGTTTCGGCAAAACGAAGCCGCTTCCACGCGGTGCTCCAAGCTGCGCTAGAGACGCTAAAACAGCATCCTGAACCTTAGGCCGGCTTTATGTTGATGCGTCAGACATCTCTACCCGCATACAACGTCCAGACTGCGGCGACGCGGAACATGCGCTGAGTACCTATCTCTGTCCTGGCAACAAGAGGCTTGGCTCAGAGTAGGTTTTGCTTGAAATATCAACCCTCAACCTGGTTCAGATTTAGCCAAGCCCATCAGGTTTTATGGGGTTTGTGGTGAAACGCTTCGCACCAAACCCTCACTACCTTCATTTAGAAGGAGGCAAAACATGGCTTTCGCAGGCGGCGGCGGCAACAACACCATTCTCGTGAACGGTTGCCAGAATCTCGAAAACCTGACCGTAACCCTGCAGGTCACCCAGGATTTGATAACCGTGTTGAACAATGGATTCTCTCTACAGTTGAATTCATATCCTCAACCGGGGCTGACGAGCCAGGGCGAGCCGCTCGATTGGTTCCAGTACATCATCTATGTTTTGGATAACCAGCTAAGCTGGGAAATCCAGTATTGGGCCAACGCAAAAAGTTATTCGAGCACCCAGCGCTGGCCGCCGGGATATATCCCAAATCCCCCCAATACGTCACCGTGGCTGCCGGTGATATCGAACGACTACATGCTCACTTCGTTCGGGTCGGCATCGTCAAGCCAGATTCCGGCCGGCTCGATCATGCAAATTCAGCTCACCAGCGATGTCAGCGGCAATGTAACGCGCGCGACCTTCAAGGTCACGGACCCCAGCGGCCATGTTTCCCTCGCCCAATATCCCTTTGCGCCCGGCGCTATCTTCCCGATATATGGGTTTCAGGTGGATATTGTCGGACCTGGCGGCCTTAAGTTTGCTACATTCTCGTCGGGCGTGGGCACTCTGAGCTACACCGTATCCCAGGGTGCACTTGCAATCCAGGACGCGAGCACGCGCTGCGGCGGCTCTCAGCCTCCTACCGGGGAATCATCCAACACTCTGTATGGTGAAGTCACACCAACCTCAGGCGCGATGGTTAGCCAGAGCCTCTATGTCCCCCAACTGCTCTCCTACGGGGACGCCGGTACTCCCGGCAATGTATCAAACCCAGTAGGCGTCGGGTTTGCCGGATGGCCGAACTTCACGTTTCTCTTCTGCGGTCAAGACCTCTCCGGCCAGAACCGCATCTACGCGGTGAACGAGCAGGGTCAACTGCTCTCCTACGGGGACGCCGGAACTCCCGGCAATGTGTCGGCTCCGATAATCGTCGGCTTCGGCGGGTGGATGCAGTTCAAGTTCCTCTTCGGCGGCAGGAACGAACTCGGGCAAGACCGCATCTACGCGGTGAACGAGCAGAGTCAACTGCTCTCATACAGTGATGATGGAACTCCAGGGAATGTGTCGGCTCCGGCCATCGTCGGCTTCGGCGGGTGGCTGGATTTCAAATTCCTCTTCGGCGGCAAGAACGAAGTCGGGCAAGACCGCATCTACGGTGTGTATGCCTGATCCACGGGGATCTGGACGGAAGGGGGACGGGATATCATGGACTGCACCCCTAAGCTGAGACACGCCGAGTTCCGTTAATTGGGGACACTTCAGCGTGTTTTCGTTCTTATTTTATTGAAAAGCAGTCGACCCGCCGTGGGAGTGTGGAAATCCTGGAGGGATTTCCAAGGCCTGTGGGAGCGGTGGTAAACCTGCATTTGGTTTTCCACCGCTTCCATCAGCGCCGTCACTCTCTTTAGCTTGGCTGGCCTGCTCAAACTCTTCCGGTGTTAGATAACGTAA
>JBARKD010001003.1:0-2744 GCA_049800615.1 Acidobacteriaceae bacterium
CGCCCAGCGTGTGAATGATGGAAACTCCGGGAAAGTAGTTCGACCCGAAGGTATCGATGGAGGCGCTAGGGTAGCTTCCGCCCGGTATATTGCCGGGCCCGAATGCCTGGTCGTTGTTGTTGTAGAGCTTTTCCCGCAGAAAGCCGAACGTCTCGTTTGTGCTGAGATTGGATTTCACGAGATAGGTGTTGTTGATGGAGAACACCTGCGCTCCGGCGTCCATTTTCTGTGTAAATCCGGGCACGTTGGAGTAGGCGTATGGCGCCACTAGCGGATCGTGCTGGTAGTAATACTTGAGCGCCAATGTGTCCTTGGCTGTCGCGTTGTAGTCGATGTTTCCGACCGCCTGATCGCCGGTAAAGTAGGCCGTTCCCGGAATAAACGCATTGAACGTATGGGCAGGGTCCAGCGTAATATTCTGTGCATTCGGAATGAGCCACTTGCCTTGTTCGCCCTTAACTGCCGGCGCATTGAATAAAGCAAGAGCGACAGGGTCGATGGCCCCGGAAACAGATCCGTCGCCGAAGGATTGGTTCGCGATCGCCGTCAGCGTTTGCGGGCTGCGATCGTCGGTCAACCCGACAGGTACATCGAGGAAACCATCCCCTATCTCAGCATCGCTGACATGCACGTGCTGATAAGCCAGAAAGCCGAACAGCTTGTCCTTGATGATCGGTCCGCCAAAGGTGCCGCCGAGAACGTAGCGGTGCAGTTGCGGATTCTTATCGTCCGCCGGCACGGCCTGATCCTGCTTGAAGAAGAATGGTGCTGCGTTGAGCCAGTTCGTGCCGCGGTGCAGATAGAGATTGCCGTGGTAGTTGTTGGTGCCGGATGTGGTGCTCAGGTCGATGTGCGCCCCGCTCGTGGCTCCCTGTTGCGCGTCGTACATCGATGCGTTGACTCGCACTTCCTGAATGGTCTCCGGCGCGGGGGAGGGAAGTGCATTGCCGATCGAGAGGTAGACCGAAGCACTAGACTGGATCACTCCGCCGCCCCCTGTGTTGCCGACGCCTGTGCTGGGGGTAACGCGTGACGAGGCCACCTGGCTGGTGCTCTTGCCGTTAAACAGGTTGCTGCCGTCCACGCCGTTCAAGAGGAAACTGTTGCTGGTGTCGCGTTCGCCATTCGCCCAGATCGGCGCGTTGCCGAGCCCGGCGTTGACTCCGGTACCCCCCGGCAGTTCCGCGTTGACACCGGGGGAAAGAATCGCTACCCCGGTGAAGCTGCCGGTCGGCAACGGAATGGATTCAATCTGCGCCCGGTCGAGTATGTATCCGTTGGTCGTATCTACCGCGTTGAGCAACGGATTCACGTCGACCTCTACCGAGTCCGCCACCGTGCCGACCTTCAGCTGTGCAGGCAAAGAAACTGTACGGTCGGCCTGCACCAGGATCCCCGGATAGCGCTCTGTCGAGAAACCGTCTCTGGTGAATGTGATCGTGTACTTGCCGATGGGAAGGTCATTGAACGCGTAGGTCCCTTGAGCGTTGCTCTTGGCTTTGCGCTCGAGACCTGTGTCCTCCGACGTAGCCTGTACGCTCACATCGGGAATTTCGCTGCCTGAGGGGTCAACCACTGTGCCGGTGATTCCACCGAGTGTTTGTTGGGCCTGCATGGGCTGGAGCGGGAGCAGAGCGGCGGAAAGCAGGACGACGAAAAGCGGGAAAAGCCTCTTGGCAATCAGATACATCTTGGTCGTGCCTCGCGTGAAAGAGAAGCTGGATACCGTACTGTGGGTTCTTTTTTGCGACTACGAGGTCGGTGAAACCAGAAAGGTCACGACAGGGTGACGGCCCAAAATTCAACCGTGGTTAACGAGCGGTGAATAGAGCATAGCCGAAGAGGGCAATCGCGCCAAGCAAAATGAGATGGATTCAACTGGGAAAACTACGGCGTAGAAAAGCTTTAGCTCAACATGGAGACATGCGCGAAAACAATACGCCATCCCTCGGGAAGACGAACCCATGTCTGGCTTTGCCGCCCTTTGGTAACCCGGCCTTCGATTTCGCGCTCGAAGGCTACCGTGATGCTGCCAAAGTCCTTGCCGAACGTAACAATCTCCATCCGGGTAATGGCTCGCGCCAGATTCACCGGCGAACGCCCTTTGCGGAAGGCTTCGATTTCATCAATACCATAGAGGGTTTCCGTGGGGCCAAATCGCGCCACATAGGGCGAAGCCCAAAACATTTTGATCAACGTATCGACATCGTTCGACACCAGCGCCTGCTCGTAGCGAGGATACAGTTCGCGGAGCTCGGCGACGCTCTCTGGATCGTTGATTACCATCGCACTCAAAACATCTTCCTCGGAGGTAACACGGACTTGGGCATGGCGGCGCTGACAGTAATCATCGGTTCGTTGACTACCTGGCTAATGCGCAGTTTCATCGCCACGCTGCATAGCAGGTAAGCGTGGATGGGGGAAAACCCCCATCGCGTGACCAGCAGGTCAATCATACGTAAGGTGGCGGAGCGCGCCGCGTCGAGAGCGTTTGTCTCCGACTCAACCACAATCCATGCATCCGCCGGCGCGTCCGGGGATCGCGACTCGCTTGATTCGACCAGTGGTCCTGAGAGCGGCTGGTGATGGTGGACAACGAAACGCAAAGAGGCTTCCGCCGGGCACTCGATGCCGTTGATGCAGACTTCTCCGTCGCCCTGGGCGGCGTGCGCGTCTCCCGCGGAAAACAAGGCCCCGGAATTAAATACCGGCAGGTAAAGCGTGGCCCCGCTACACAGCTCGCG
>JBARKD010001004.1:0-23977 GCA_049800615.1 Acidobacteriaceae bacterium
GTGAAGGGGCGGGGCTTCAAAGCCCCGCCCCTTCAACTTCACCTCGATCCGTCTCTTTCATGGGAAAGCAGCTTTCGCCTACCAACAAAGTTGTCGTCCCGACCGAAGCGCAGCGCAGTGGAGGGACCTGCGGTTCTCTTTCATGGAAAAGCAGCTTTCGCCTACCCCACAAAATTGTCGTCCCGACCGAAGCGTAGCGAAGTGGAGGGATCTGCAGTTTACTGAACCCGCGATAGATCTTTATGGAACCATCGGTTCGCACGCAGACTCTTTCAGCCCCGCCGTCAATTTGTAACAGGCCCTCCAAGCAAACGACTACCCAATCAGCCGTCCATTAAGCGAAGGCCCCGGATTGTTCATTAGGAGACTACATGGGAAAACATTTAAGAAACAGACAGCAGGCAACCGCAACGATCGACCAGGCATCTGCCCATCACCGCCGGACAGAAATCTCCGACCTTTTCTCAACAAATCTGCGTCTAACTTGAAAGTGCTGCACCCGGTTTATCGTGCCTGCATTTGCAGAAGGTATACGAGACCCCTTTGTTGCATCCTGTGCACTGACGGTCGCAAAAACGATGACAAGTGTAATGAACTGCCCATGCGCGAACTCGCATCCAAAGGCGAAGACGATTACCATGGTAGAAAGCTGCGGAAGTTGTGCAAAAAGCACAACCGCCTTAGTTGAAGGATGGTGTGTATGACTCTCAGACCGACGGACATGCTGGAGATTCAATCGGCAATCGACGCGTACGAGAGAAAGTTCCCGCGTCGCCCCGCTCCCACGGCGGAGGTTGCGCTCGCCTGGCGGCTGGGCAAGAAAGAATGGGCCCGCCGGCAAGCAACCCAGCAAATGGCGCAGAAGGCCGGCGATGACGCCGCTTTATCCAGCAGGTCTGTATCCAGCAAGTCTGGAAGCACCAAGCGCGTCAGGACCCGCGAGAAGTTCGAGCAGCCACGGACCCGCGGCCTGTTCTGGCTGCTGGGACAAATGCGGCTTCGCTGGCAAAACTGGTGTGATGACCTGGCATCGTCGGACGTTTTGGAAGATTCGCCGCCCCTGGTCAAGGGTGCATTGCGGGTTGGCCTGTATGGAGTGGCTGCGGTGTTGGTAGCCTCTGTCTTTGTGCTGGGCGCTATTGTCGGCGGATTCAAATGAGTGCCGGGCAGGCTTGGCGGCGATCGGCCTGCGTACTGGCTTTCGCTGCTAGCCTGCTCGGCATCCTCTATGCACAACGTCCCTTTCGTGAATACCCGTCCGTGGAATACGGTGAATCCCTGCCCCTGCCCGTCGACTGGAACCGGCAAGCCGAGTGGACATTTGCACGCCTGATGTATCCTCCCGGCCCGCTCGATGGCTACCGTCCCAGGTTTCAAGGTGACTGGCACTTGGGGCTCTCTCTCTGGACGCAGGATTATCCCAAAGCTGACCGCGCCTTGGCCAACGCAGTGCGGCGCCTGACCCGCGTAGACGCGCGATCCGTGGAACAATCCGTGAACCTGGATGACGGGGATGAAGTTTACAACTGGCCCTGGCTCTATGCCGTCCAGGTCGGCGAGTGGGGCCTTACGCAATCCCAGGCGAAGAAGTTGCGCGACTACCTGCTGCGCGGCGGCTTTTTCATGGCTGACGATTTTCACGGGTCTGAGGAGCAGGCCTACTTCGAGAAGACCATGAAGATGGTGTTCCCCGAGCGCCCGATCCTGGATATCCCAAACAATGATCCAATCTTTCACACCGTTTTCGATCTGGATCATCGATATCAGGTGCCGGGCGCCGAGCACCTCGCCACGGGCTACAAAAAGGACGGCAGGGTGCCCCACTGGCAAGGCATCTACGACGACAAAGGCCGCATTATGGTCGCCATTTCTCTGAACTCCGACATCGGAGACTCCTGGGAATGGTCGGACACTCCCGAATATCCCCTTGAATTTTCCGATCTCGGCATGCGGTTGGGCATCAACTACATCGTTTATGCCATGACGCATTGAAGCAACCGGAGGTTACTGTACCCGGTAGCGCCATTACCGAGGTTGGGTTACTACAATTCTTTGTTCTGTTACCCAAGAGCAATGGCTAATTCCTAAAAACCAGCTATTCTCATCTTCAAGCGGCGATTCTCCGCGGAACATTACATCGATTCTTTCGGGGGAGGGATTCGATGAGATGGTACGAGGAGAGTCGCCGCAGCACTTTTGTACCCCCTTTTACCGCATTCCTTTGGTTTCCGGTTTTCAACCACGCGGGCGGGCGGGTTCCTGTTCCTCGAGAAAAACAAGTTCCGAGGTTTGCGGCCGGGGCAACACCACGCGAAGCCCCTGAGAATTCAATTCCCCGCCATTGACGACCCGCGTTGCTTCGGGGTGATCCCGAAAAAGTACCCTGTACGCCCGATCACCACGAAGTCCTTTGAGGACGAAGAGATGAGCGGGGATGCCGGGTGCGGTCCCGCGAAAAGCGTAAAGAACACCGCGCCGTCGAGCGCGGTCGAAATACTCAATTCCATCCCAGTGAACGCCATCGGGCCGTTCCGAGACATGGTAAAGGTCTGCATCGCGAATGAGCGGGCGCAAAGCTTGCTTATAGAGGGCGAACTCGGCCTTGGCCGCGGCGTGTTGCTCTCGGGTCCACGCGGTCGTGTCCTGCATGATCGTGAGCCAGCCCATCATGCCGCTGCGCAGCATATAACGAAACTCGTCTGTGCTGACTGCAGTCCATTTAGCCACATACGCCTCGAGCATGGCCGGGGGCAGCAGGTGACTGGCGTCGTAAAACGCGCGGCGATTGGAGAGCGGATCGTACGAATCGGTCATGGAGAAGTAGTCGCCGTGGGATGCACTGCCGAAGTCCACCATGCGACCGCCGTCATTGCAGATCTCCAGAAGTAGTTCGGGATGCTCGCGTCGTAGCCGAGAATAGATTTCGTAATAGGCATTGACGGCGTGATAGTCGACGTCGGTCGAGTTGGAAGCATCGGCCATGGCAATGCCACTCCCCTCAATCATCGGCATCTGCGGTGGAATCGCAGTCGCGTGCGGGTGATCGGCGCGGGCGCAGTTTTTTGCCACCAGGTATCCGTCATGCTCGAGCATGTCCAGGTGATAGTCGGCGATCATGCGATTCAATTCGTGCTGGGCGTAATCCTTCACTGCCGGAACACCGAGATCCATGGTGCGGCCCACAAATTCCTGTGGCTTCCAATCCGGCGGCGCATCGGCAACCAGCCAGTCTCTGATTGCGGGGTCATGCGCGTTGAGGGCTCCCGGATTGCTGTCTGCACCGGCCTGCGCCCAGTTCACCCAGATCCCGAATTTCAATCCCCGGCGATGCGCCTCAGCTGCAATGGGCGCCAAACCGTGCGGGAACTTTGCGGGATCGGGGTACCAGTCACCGACACCTCGAAACCAGCCGGCATCGATGTGAAACATCTCCAGGCCCAGCTCGGAAGAATCACCCAGCATGCGCATCGCCAGCGGTTCATCAATTTGCATCCCGCTTCCCCAGCTGTTGTTGACCAGCACGGGATAGCCAGGATCCTTCCAGGTCTGGGGATTGTTCAAGACTCGCCGCACCCAGGGGCGCAAAACATTGCCAAGTTCATCCGCGCCCCCGCGGAATCCGCCGAGAAAGATTGGCGGCGTCTGGAATGTTTCGCTCGGCGAGAGTCGGGTGCGAAAAGGCCCCGGATTCGGGTTCAGACCCACCGAACCGTACACCGAAGCATGGTCCCGTTTTAGGATGATATGGGTGCGGCCGCTGAATTCGATGCCGGCATACCAGCCGTCGCGGGATGCATCTCCGCGTTCCAGCATGAACCATGGAATGACCTCGTCCGCACCGTCGCGGGCATAACTGCTGGACCTTGCCTCCCAGGCATAGCCTGCCGCCACCGGGTCGCGGTGAGTTCCGATTTCAGTAGGTTTGCCCGCCCCTTTGTCGATGTGTTGTTCAGTCAGTTCTTGTCCGGGAGCTACGTTGAAGCGGAACGCGAAGCTGTCTTGAAGCGGTAGCCACAGCTCTCGCGCTTCAAGGTTCTGGATCTGGATCGAGTGCTCCACTGGCCCGACGCCGGCCCGTGCCACCCAATTCCAACTCAGCCGTAAGCGCGGAAATCGTGACTCATAGACGAACGCAACGCGATCCGGGGCCACCCGGCTTCGCTGGCGGTCCCACTCCCAGTGGAGGGGGATTTGTTTGCCGTCGATTTCCGCGGACTTAACCAGGTCTTCGGAGGCCGTGTTGGTCCAAGCCGGTAACTGCTCGCTGCGGAGACTGGTGAGACGTGGGCCCTGCTCGGTGGCCTCGAGCTCCACCGTGGTTTGCCGCGTACGCAGAGTGGCGGTCAATTGCGCATTCGCTGCCGCGCAGCAGGTGATCGCCAGCATCGCCGCGCACAAGACCGGACGCTGCACAGGGGGAGCCCTTTCTTCTCAGGCGCGAATTATTCCATAGAAATTCGTTAACGGTTTAGAAAACCACAGAACCTGTGACTCTTTGGTTTTGAAGGGGCGGGGCTTCAGCCCCGCCGTCGCATCGAACAGAAGACCGGCTTCAGCCGCCGAGGGCAAATTTTCCACCCACCGCACTCGATTGAAACGCATGCCTCCCCTTTGTCATTCCGAGCGCAGCCGAGGAATCTATAGTTTTCGTAAATCAGCCACAGAATTGTCATTGCGAGAGCCTTTGACTTTTTGGTTTTGAAGGGGCGGGGCTTCAGAGTGTGCGTGAGAGCCAAGATTTTCGGGCAAAATCAATATGATTCTGTGTTGATAGGTACCCAAAATCAATACGAATATTGCGTGATTTTCGAGTTCTCACGCAGACTCTGAAGCCCCGCCCCTTCACGCCAAAAAGCCCGTACGCTTCAAAAGCGGCTAAACGCCCATCTGTGTGACCCACTACACCAGGGTTGTCTTCCTTGGACCAAAGGCCCCGTTGCAGGCAAAAAAGAAGCCGGAGGTGGGATGTCCCAACTCCGGCAAAGTGGTTGCAACTCGGGGGCTGCTAATTAAATTTGAACAGGTCCATCAAGTCGCCGATGGCCGGACTGTTAGTCGGCACATAGGGACTGTCGGCCGAGGCAATTGGGTTGGGGAAGTTATCGCGGCTGCGGCTCGTGATCGGCGGGAGAGCCCAGTTCGCTTCGATGAACTTGAGAATGGAAACGTGGTCAGAGTAAACGTGAGAGATCACACCGCCCTTGGAGAATTTCGAAACCGCAAGCAAGGGGATGCGAGTGCCGTCACCGAAGTAGTCGAGGGGCTGAACGTATCCGGAGTCATAGTAGCCGCCACCCTCATCCTCAGTGATGAAGATTACGGTGTTATCCCACAAAGCCGAATTGCTCTTGACCTCATTGATGATTTTCTTGGTGAACCCTTCAAACAGGTTCAGCTTTGAAGAGGACGGGTGACCATCCACCAATCCGCTGGGCTTGACGACCGAGACCGCGGGCAATGTCCCATCCTGAATGTCGCTGTAGAGATTCGCAGTGTCCTGGATGTGGGCGGTGCGAATCGCGGCATTGGCCATGATGGAGGTGTCGTACTGGAACGGATTGCAGATGTTGCAATATTCATCTGAGTCCTTACCGATGGCGCCATAGTTCAACTGGTACGGGTCAGGCACATAGTTGTTCCACTGGTCGCCGTAATACTTCCAGGAAACGTTGTTGGCCAGCATGTCGTCGCCAATGCTCGGGGTCGAGGATGGCGGAATGGTGAACACAGTGTTGTTAGCGTTGGTGTCGGTGTAGGCGTTGTTGCCGTTGCCAAAGTAGCCGGGGTTGTAGTTGTTGAGCAGGTAGTAGTGACCCGCCTGGCAACGGGGATCGATCGGCGTGGGGAGCGACTTGAGATAATTAACGATTGGAGCCACGCCGGGCTGGGTCGTATCGGCGCAATTGGAATAGGATCCGCCGCCATAAGACGCCTTTCCAAACGATCCACCACCGTAACCGTCTTCCGTATACCAGTTATTGGTGTTGGCGGCAGGATTGGGGTTCTCGACTTCATCCACTACACCCGCGTTGGCGGTGCCGGATGCAACTTGCTGATTGTGCGGCGGTACCGCCGGGTTACCCTTGCCGTCGCTGAACCAGATCATGTCGGCATGGCCAAACATGATGTGATTCGCGCCAGTTCCGCCGTCTACCGACTGGTGGAAGTTGTCGCTCATCGCATACGTGTCCGCCAGGCTCTTGAAGTAAGGAACGTCGCCATTCTGCACGTTATAGAAACCCATGGCGGTGGAGCCTTCGCCAGTGGTGGTCGCATTCGGGGCGTAGTCTGTGCTGAAGTTCGCCGGTTGAGCTAAACCGTTCGTGCCTGCCCCGACAGTTGTCTCTACCCAGGGAAACAATGCTGCGTCGCAGCCAGAAGGATTGGTAGCGCTCGAGTTGGCAATGTTGCAATCCAGCTGCTGCCACATCTGGTAGAAGCGATGCACGGGGCTGGCCGCATAGGAGTTGTACGTGAAGGTAGATTGATTGGTCAGCTGGAATGGCCCTGGAGGAAGAGCGCTCACGTTGGTAATACGCGTATCGGGAACCTTACCGGTCAAGCCCGAACCACCGGTTACAAGAGAGGCATAGTAGTCCGCGGGAAGACCGTTCTCAGACTGTTTCGCCAGGGTGAGATTGTCATTGCTCACGTAGGAGGTTACAGGGCCGCCATTGAGCGGAGCAGGCAGCACTGAATAGCTGCTCTTCGGTGGGCTTAGCAAAAAGTCATCGGGTTGCTGATTCGTGGCCGCTTTTTGTTCCGCCAAGGGGAAGTTCGGGCCGGGCGTTCCATCGGCGTTCACAATTCCCTTGGAAAGAAGGTTCCAAACAGTTTGGCCATTTTGCGGCACGTACGTGGCGAAGACGTGATCAAAGGTGCGATTCTCACCGATGATGACGATGACGTGCTTGATCGGAGTGGTGGTGGCGTTGTCGCGTGATGGTGGTGTGTCGGTCTGGCCCGCAGCGAATGCGCTGCCAATGGCGAGTTGAAACATCGCCGTCGTAACGAGCCCTGTGCGAACAGCGTTTGCGGCTGTTGATGCGAGGTGCTTCGCAGTCATGTATTTAATTCCCTCCCGAGTTAAGCTCACAGCTCAACCCGTTCGAGGAATATGCGCTGAAAATTAACACCGCGTCTTCGTTAAGTGAATGCGACGTGAATAAGCAGATTTGTGCAACAAATTACAATCCAGAAAACTGGAAAGAGTTTCATTTACATGAATCAAAGAAGTTTTTACGTCCTCCCGCGCAATATTTCCAGATGAGGTGGGGAAGTTTTGCCGTGTAGCGAAGCTAGTTGCCTGTTGTGTTGCGTTGCGGCAAAGGGGTTGTAGCAGGAACCACCTGTATCGATCCCATCATTCCCTTGTCCTCATGCTCCAGCAGGTGGCAGTGATAGACGAAGGTTCCCACCGTATTCGGGTCACGGAAATCCATGCGTATGCGGATGCGCGGGTATGCCAGCGAGTGGTTGTTCACATAAGGCACGTTGATGGTGTCACGCAAAAAGTCTTCGCTGACTTGCCTGCCCATATATTCGAGCAGCAGGAAGTGGAGCTGATGAATGTGAAAGGCATGTAATTCGCTCGAACGGTTCTCGATGATCCAATCCTCTACCGTTCCTTGTTGAGCAACAATGTTAGGAGTATCGGAGTTCATGTCGAACATCTTTGGCTCCTGTCCCTCGACCGTGAGATAGAACTCGACGGCGCTGGTGGGATCGTTGGGATCGGCCAGTTTTTCGGAAAAGTACAAGTGGCGCTCGCGAACCGGGGCCACGGTTGCAAGCCAGGGTTGGCTTGCGGGAGGAAGAGGTTCGGGGGAACCTGGGAGCCTGGATTGGGCTTCGGGTGCATTGCCGGAAGGAACGATGGTAGCCAGCGCCCGATTGGTATCGTTCTCCCCGCCGGGCCCCGTATCTACCGTTCTTGTCACAAACACAGCAGTCTGGCCTTCTGCAGGACCGGTCACGATGAATTCCACCCGTGCGCCGGGCGGCAATCCTATATGAGTCTGCGGATCCACGGAGTCTTTCAGGTTGTCGTGCTGGTTCATGGGCACCCCGTCCATGGCCACTAATCCCAGTGTCTGCGGCCGGCGATCGAACAACACCTGGAGATTCAGATACGTAATCGCGGACGCGTTGAGCACGCGCCATAGCTGCCGCTCGCCGGGTTTCATCTGGATCGTCGCAGGAGGGTAATCCGGGTAGGGAACCGGGACATAGTTAATCGATAGATCTTTTGCCGGCTTGCCGAAGCCGGTGCCGTTATTGGCGGAGTCTCCGTCGCGATCGATCATGAACTTCGGCACTACAGGTTCCGATTTATTGGGAGGCGCGTTGGGATTCAGCAGATCCTGATCGCGAATGATGAACACTCTCTCCGGCAGTCCCGCTGTTGCCTTCTTGGCCCTCTCGATTCCTTCCACGATCAGCGCACCGGACGCTCCGCCAAGAAGCTGCTGCTTGCTGAAGCCGTGGATGTGCGGGTGATACCAGTAGAGGCCCGGCGGTTCATCGTCCGGGACATGAAAACGATACTCGAAGGGCTTGTCGCCGGGCTGTATCGAAGTTCTGAGAACGTCATCCTGGTGACAGAGCGGAGGTATGGTCAGGCCGTGAAAATGCAAGTTGGTGGAGACCGGGCTCATGATGCCGCCGGTGCACGAATCAGCACTCGGATGTGCGTGCTGATGCATTGGCATTGCCGAGTCCTTGCCATGACTTACATCGATTTGTGCATTGATGAGATGAAGAATCACCAGGTCGCCGGGGTGCACGCGAAGGTTGGGCGATTCGTGGCCCGCAGTATCGGTGTAGCAGTAGCGTACGGATCCATCTGGTTGTGCGGCGTTGCGAACGGTGAGCTGTGCCTCCAGAACGCCGTTCTGGCTGCGCAGGTCCGCCGGTTCTTCGACGACGCTACCCGCCTCAGGGCGGGGACAAACTTGGGCACGTAAGATGGAAGGAGCGAAGCACAAAAAGGCCAAACCGGCCCAGACAAAATTCTTCATTCCTGGCTAGTTTTCTAGAGCGACGTTAACCTGGGGTGAATACGATTCGTTGACTTGCCCCCTGCCCCTCCATACAATCCCCCGGAGAACAGAGAAGGACGAGAAATGACGGATGCGGCTATGTTTAGCCTCGCGGGCAGAACGGCCATTGTCACCGGAGCCGCGGCGGGGATTGGCCAGGCGATCGCGATTCGGCTGGCCAATGCAGGAGCTACCATCGCCGTGGCCGACGTGAATTTGCCGGGAGCGCAACAAGTAGCCGCATCGCTGCCCAACGGATCGTTTTCCGTCGAAACCAATGTGACCGATGCGACTTCGGTAGCGCGGGCGGTGGAGCAGGTGTTGCAGCGCACCGGGCAGATCGACATCCTGGTCAACAATGCGGGAATTGCCGGGCCCGCGGCTTTCATCTGGGAGCAGACCGATGAGGACTGGCAGCGCAACATCGCCATCAACCTGACCGGAGTCTTTAATTTCTGCCGGGCCGTCGTACCTCATATGCGCAGCCGGTCGTATGGACGAATTGTGAATATCGCATCCATCGCCGGCAAGGAAGGGAATCCGCGGATGGTGCCTTATTCGGCAACCAAGGCCGCAGTCATTGGGCTGACCAAGGCTCTGGGAAAAGAAGTGGCGACGGACGGCATTTGCGTCAATGCAGTCTCACCCGCTGTGGTTCATACCCAAATCCTGGATCAAGTCACTCCTGAGCAAGTGGCTTATATGACGGAGAGGATTCCCATGCGCCGTACGGGCAAGCCGGAGGAGATCGCGAGCGTGGTTCATTTCCTGGCCAGCAGCGAATGTTCCTTCGTGACCGCGCAATGCTACGACGCGAGTGGCGGCCGCGCGACTTATTGAACACATTCAGGAGAACTTATGAATCGTCGGCAATTTATCGGTTCCACAGCGGCGGCTTTGGTCTCACCTCCTCTCTCTGCGTCCGCATCCGCGCAGATTAAGGAGGCCAGCCCGGTCAGGAAGCTTCCCATCGGTGTGTTCGATCCTCCGTTCAACAAGCTCTCCCTGGACGAAATGCTGGAGAAGTTTTCCAGCATGGGCATCGAGGCGGTGGAGGTGGGCGCGGCGGGCAAGAACGGGTCACCCCATTGCCCTCGCCCGGAACTGGTTGCGGATCCAGCCAAGGCGCGTGCCTGGAAAAAGAAGTTTGACGACCGCGGCATCCCGGTCATGACCCTAAGTTGTCATAACAATGCGCTCTATCCCGATGCGGACAAGGCCAAGGAAGCCGCGGAACAGTTTCGAGAGACGATTCAGCTGGCCGGGATGCTTGGAATTCCCACGGTAGTCGGTTTCTCCGGCTGTCCGGGTGGATCGCCTACCGACACTGTGCCGAATTGGGTGGTGTACCGGTGGCCGGATGAGCATGGCATTGCGCTGGACTGGCAGTGGAAGGAACGCGTGATCCCTTACTGGCAGGAAACAGCCAGGTTCGCTCGCGAGCACCACGTGCATATTGCGCTCGAGATGCACCCGAACTTCGTGGTCTATAACCCGCGAACCTTGCTGCAACTGCGCGAGGCAGCGGGCGAGGAGATCGGTGCGAACTGCGACTTGAGCCATCTTTTCTGGCAGCAGTGCAATGCAGTGGAGGTCATTCGTTTTCTGGGCAAGCAGGGGGCCATTTATCACGCCCACATGAAAGATACCGCCTTCTTCCCGCAAAACGTGGACCGCTTTGGGGTGTTGAATTTCGGCAAGAAGGACGATACGGAGGCGTCAGAATTCTTTCGCGCCGTCGGCTATGGGCACGGGGCAAGCGCCTGGAAAGACATCATCGCTGCCTACATGGAAATCGGTTATAAGGGGATGCTCAGCATTGAGAACGAAGATCCGCTGCTGAGCGGGGAAGTCGGTGTTCAGCGTTCCCTCACGGTGCTGAAGAATGTCCGTGAGGAGCTGCTGACGGACGAGCCGAATCCCGGCCAGACTAGAGGCTGAGCCGCGGGTCTTTTGTTGAGGTGGGTGGCGTTGGCGAGGTTTATGCGCCTTTACGGCGGGGCTGAAAAGCCCCGCCCCTTCACGCCACAAAGTCACAGGCTCTCGGAGTGACAATTCTGTGGCTCATTTGCGAAAACTGCAGATTCCTCGGCTGCGCTCGGAATGACAAAGGGGAGGCTTGCGTTTCAATCGAGTGCGGTGGATGGAAAACTTTGCCCTCGGCGGCTGAAGCCCCGCCCCTTCACGCCAAAAAGTCACAGGCTCTCGGGATGACAATTCTGTCTAGGGGCGGAAAAAGATCGAACAAACCGCAGATCCCTCCACTTCGCTTCGCTCCGGTCGGGACGACAATTCTGTGAGCGTTGAAAGGTTGGCTTTTCCAGGAAGCGCCGCCCGATTGTTTTCATGGCAAGACCGATGGCGGATCGAAAAGCCGCAGTTCTCACGCAGACTCTGAAAGCCCCGCCCCTTCAAAACCAAAAAGTCACTAGCTGCGCATGTGCTCCAGTTCAGCGCCGGCGAACGCTACCACGTTGTAGCCGCAGTCCACATAGAGAATTTCGCCGCTGATGCCCGAGGAGAGATCCGAAGCCAGGAAGAGCGCGGCGTTGCCCACTTCGGCCGGCTCTATGTTGCGCTGCAATGGAGAACGTACGGCATGCACCTTCAACATGTCGGACAAACCTCCGATGCCTCGCGCGGCCAGAGTCTTGATCGGACCGGCAGAGATGGCGTTCACGCGGATTTTCTGGCCGCCGAGATCGGCGGCCAGATAACGAACCGTGGCCTCCAACGCTGCCTTGGCGACGCCCATCACGTTGTACCTGGGCACCACCTTCTGCGAACCGTAATAGGTAAGGGTGATGATGCTGCCGCCATCCGTCATCAAAGGCGCAACGCCGCGGCTTAGCGCAACCAGGGAGTAGACGCTGACCTCGTGCGCAACACGAAAGGCATCGCGCGTGGTCAGCACAAAGTCGTTCTGGAGGGCCTCGGGAGGGGCGAAGGCAACACTATGCACCAGGGTGTTGATTTTGCCGTAACGTGCTTTGAGCTGGGCAAATACTGCGTCGATTTCGTTGTCGCTGGATACATCGCACTGAAAAATTGCCGCGTCCGGCAATTCTCCGGCCAATGATTCGGCCTCCGCCCTCAGGCGTTCATTCTGGTAGCAGATAGCAATTTGCGCTCCGGCGCCGGAAAGCTTCTGGGCGATGGCCCAGGCGATGCTGCGTTTGTTAGCCAGGCCGAAGACGACCGCCGTCTGACCTTTAAGATCTGTCATTTGCTTAGGATATCAGCCGCCCAGGTCGACAAGTTCGACCTCGGTCATGGGACCGCCCAGGAACCGTACCCCCAAGCGGCGGAATTTGGAAACCGAATCGGTTGCGAAGAAGCGGCACTTGCCTCTCGATTCGCCGCTCAACACGCCACGCCCTCCCACGAGCCGGGCAGCTGCCTGACTGGCAGTTGCCTGCGCCGAATCAATCACCCGGATGGCCGGAGAAAGGGCTGCTTCCATCATCGGCCGCAACAGGGGATAGTGCGTGCATCCCAGCACCAGCGTGTCCGGATTTAACTCGGCTTCCTGCGCTTGCTCCAATAACTCAGTCAGATAGATTCTGACGACCTCGGCGGTGACAGGATGATCAACCCAGCCTTCTTCGACCAGCGGCACCAACAGGGGGCAAGCTTTCTCCAGGGCTCTTAAGCCTCGTTCCCGACAGGCCGCCGCATAGGCGTGGCTGCTGACGGTTGCATCGGTGCCGATGACGAGGATGTCACGCGTCCTCGAGAAATCGCGGGCCTCGTCGGCTCCGGTCTCGATCACTCCCAGGACCGACACCTGGGTGGACGCGCGAATCTCATCCAGGGCCAGCGCGGAAGCGGTATTACACGCGATCACGAGAAGATCCGCGCCCTGGTCGAGTAAGAAGCGAGTGCTCGAAAGCGCATAGCGCACAATCGTCGCCCGAGACTTGGAACCGTAGGGTAGGCGCGCTGTGTCGCCTAAGTAGAGGAACTCCGCTCCGGGAACGAGCAGAAGAAGTTCCCGCAACACAGTCAGGCCGCCGAATCCGGAATCGAATACGCCGATTCTCACAGATGCTTAACCCCAGGAGCATCAGAGGCGAGATACACCCGGGTGAGATCGGCGTGGCCGGCGAGCGTATCGCGCGGCTGGCCATCGACCAGAAAGCGAACCTGCGTGATTTGCGGGAAGTTGGCGTGCAGCGTGCCGATGATCGACAGCAGAGTAAGCGTTTCCGGCTCGATGCCGGAGGGATGAGCATCGACAAACGATCCACTGAGGTCCACCACGGCTACCTGGCCGGGCACGACCTGGTTCGGCTCAAGGGGCAGCGCCATGAAGAAGATTTCATTGACACCCTTGTTGCCGGCAATGGGATGGTTGGAGCCAGGCCGAGCGTAGGCAACGATAAGGTGCTGCAGGATGACGTGGGCGCGGGCGTTGGGGTCGAGGGGAAGGGCCAGGTTTTGCGTTGCGGGCTGGAGCGATCCATCCATATCGTTAGCAATAATCATGGTTACATTTTGCACCGGCCTGCCGGCGGGAGGATTCAGGGGAGAGGTCTCCGCCGAAGCAAGCAGCCGATCGAGCGCCCGCTCGCGCATGCGCAGCAGGACGACCGCCATCAGCACCGAGCTGATCAGCAGAGTCCAGAACAGAATGCGCTGACCGCGGGAAATCAAGGCTGCTGCCTCCAGTCGTGCTGCCACTGTTCCACCGCGCTCGTCATGGCGGCTACGATTTTGTCCTGGTAGGACTGGTCAGAGAGCTGGATCACACGGCCGGTAAGGTGCAGAGGGGAAAACTCGACGACCACGGCGGGGCAGGTAAAGCTATCCAGCGGCTGCAAGGCTGTTCGGCCGAGGGTGACCGGAATCTCGGCATGGGTCATCGCGGAATCGATTTCCGAGGAGAGACGCAGGCTTTGTTCGGCATAGGCGCCCTGCGCCGTATCCCAGGGCAAAAACCGGGTTACCGGGATGGGGGTCAGGGAAGACGTAAATAAATGGACTCCGCTGCCGCTGGTGGTGGCATGCAAGGTAATACAGGCGGCGGCGGCGATGTGATTGGCTGTCTCCGCTCGATTGACCGCCGGTATGGCGCTGTCTGATTCCCTGGTGGTGACTACGCCTATGCCGTGCGCGTTGAGCATGGAGCGCAAACGGATGGAAAGGTTGAGGGTCAGGTCCTTTTCGAGCTGGTGCTCGGAGAGCCGGGCGCCACTGTCAGAGCCGCCATGGGCGGCATCGATAACCACGGCGAACCTGGGGCCGGTCCTGACAACGGGCGGAGGCGCGGGGCTCGCCGGAGGGCTGGGAGGCGTCTGGCCACCCGCCAACAGAGGGACCAGCAAAAGGATCAGTGCGAGCGAGGCGGCGCCGGGGCACTCCTCAATCGAGCGCATAGATGGCGAGCCCGCTGAGGAGTTTGGGATAAAAATCGGTCGACTTCTGAGGCATAACGTCACCGGCAAACGCGACTTCCCGCAACTGATCCAAGGTGATCGGATTGGTCAGAAAGGCCACCTGGGCATCTCCCCGCAAAACCTGCTCCACGGCTTCGGCGGGATCCCGTACGTAGCGCAGATTTCGTTGTTCGCGGATCGCGTCCGGGCTTATCCCTAAAAGTTGCTCCAGCACGAGGCTGTGCAACTGGGTGAGATCCAGCCTTTGCTGGCGCTCGGGAAGCGCAGCCAGTGCTTCCGCTACCGCGTGGCTTTTCGCCGTGAGCAGGCGATGACCGGCCTTTGTAACCGCGACAAACGCAGTCCCCGTCTGACGTCCCAGCAGCATGGCCAGATCGGCCGCGTCTTCCCGGGCCACGGGATGAATGTCAAAGAACTTTTGCGCCTGCTCGAAAAATGCCGCCGGGGAAAAATTTTGCAAACCAAACACCACCCGATGGGTGGGCAGGATGGTGATGCCGGGTGAGTCCATGTTCACGAAAGTCATCATGGCCGCGGCTTCGGGGTAGGGAGGTTGGGGTGTTGTGTTGGCCGGGTTTCTCTCTGTCCGGACGGGGTTCCTGGGAGTTCGCTCGACTGAATAGGCGAGCGCGGTCTCGTAGCGATGATGACCGTCGGCGATGATCAGCTTTTTGTCTTCCATGGCCCCCAGCAGGATGTTGATGGTGCTGGTATCGCTAACCTTCCACGTCCGGTGGATCACCCCATACTCATCGGTGACTTCGATCTCAGGGGCGCTCTTGCCGGAAAAGAGCATCTTCTCCGCGGTCAGCGCCGGATCGGAGTAGAGCATGAAGATTTGGCCGAAATGGGCACGGGTAGCGCGGAGCAGGTTCAGGCGGTCAGATTTGGGCTTGGAGAGTGTTTGTTCGTGCCGGAATACCACCTGGTGGCTGTATTCACATAACTCGCCCAGAGCGATGAAAGCGCGGCGCTCGCGTACCTCCCCGTCACCCTGGGGCACGGTATACCGTTGGGAGTAGGCGAAAATGCAGGGATCCTTGTCCTGGAGCAGGATGCCCGACCGGCGCCATTCGGCAAAATCGCGGGCCGCCCGTGTGTAGACGTCGTTGATCCCCGGATCGTCGAAGAGCTCAGGCAGACCCAGGATGATGCGAACGAGGTTATAGACACTCCGCTGATAGTAGGCCTGCTGCATGGCCGGAGTGATCTTGTCGTAGGGCTGGGTTACGACATCTTCTACGCGCACTAACCCTGGGTGATAGCGCAATGCGCGAAAAGGATAAATGCGGGCCATGCTAGGTCGATCCGGCTCCAGACATCGGCAACCTTAGCCTGCGCTTCCCCCCCGGCAGCGAAACTGCTGGGGACCCCGGCTGCCAATTCCTTGATTCTCTTGCGTCTGCCAGATTGTACCTGACCGGGCGGGCCGGTCTTTCGCTTCCTGGAGTCCCCGTCCCACGCGAGGTAACACCTCGAAAGATGCTAGCCATCGAATCAGGGTGCGGCTAAGATGGAGGCACGCGAATGGCGACGCGTGCGCGATATCATGGAGCGCACGCGCACGCGAGGGCTGGGGCTATGCAGGCTGCGGAAAAACAGGTTCGCAGGCTGGTCGATATACGAGAACCCGCATACGGTGTTTGCGAAGATAGAGTAGCCAGCACGTGGCTGGGGGCCTGCAAGCGTTTTTCCGCAGCCTGCGGGATTTTCACGATCGAGCGTGGAGCAGGCAGAAAGCCCGGTGCCTGGTTGACCGTCAGAACATTCCTGGCGCTCGGATTGTGTATTTTCCTGGTCACCGTTTGCCGCGCGCAGGACCCCTTAGATGACGTTCACGTTGTTCCGGCGCCGCCTGCACCGGCCGCCACCTCTCCAGCCCCGGATGCAAAGACTCCGGCGAAGACGCCTACACCCCTCGAGGGAACGAAGGCCCTGAGTGCCCGGCCCAATGAACGCATGCGGGTCAACGTAAACCTGGTTCTCGTGCCGGTCACGGTCACCGATCCGCTCAATCGGCTGGTGACGGGCCTGGAGAAACAGGACTTTTTCGTTTACGAGAACAATGCTTTGCAGCAGCTCAAAAGCTTTTCCGCCGAGGATGCGCCGGTTTCGATCGGCATCATCTTCGACCTGAGCGGCAGCATGACGGACAAAATTAACCGGGCGCGCAACTCGATCCTGGAGTTCTTGCGCACGGCCAATCCGCAGGATGAATTTTTTGTAATCGGCTTTAACGACCGGCCCGAGCTGATCACGGATTTCACCAACAATATCGATAACATCGAAACCCGCCTGCTTACGGTGAAACCGGGTCACCGGACTGCCTTGCTGGATGCCATTTATTTTGGCCTGAATAAGATGAAGCAGGCGAAGAACGAGCGCAAGGCGCTCCTGGTGGTTTCCGACGGAGGAGATAACCGCAGCCGCTACACCGAGAGCGAGGTTCGGTCGGTGGTACGTGAATCCGACGTGCAGATATATTCGATCGGAATCTTCGACCAATACGCGCCCACGCGCGAAGAGCAATTAGGGCCGATTCTGCTTCATGATGTAAGCGAGGAGACCGGCGGTCAGCTTTTTCGGGTGGACGATCTTGCAGACATGGCCGATATCGCCACCAAAATCAGTGCTGAACTACGAAACCAATATGTGCTTGGGTACAGGTCAGACGATATTAAGCGGGACGGGAAGTGGCGTAAATTGAAGGTAAAGCTGGTTCCGCCCGTAGGGCTGCCTCAGCTCACCGTTCACGCCCGTACCGGATACTATGCGCCCCTGCAGTAAGAGCCGTGCCCTCCGATCCTTGGCAAAGCATGCGAAGGAGGGGGCACCCGGAGCCAGATCACTGACATTGCGTCCATCAAGTTGGCTGTTACTGCTCACGCTTTTCGTTGTGTGCGGTGGATTTCGCCCGTCTGAGGCGCAGGCGCCAGCTTCCGCGCCCGCTTCCCCACCCGAGAAGCAGCTGCCGCTCAATGTAGACCGGGATCCGGTCCGCTCCCCCGACGGGGAAAGCGGCCCCAGCAAAGAAAATCCGAATCAGGCGATTGCCCGGGACAATGGAAAGTACACCTTGCAGCGCAACGTCGACGAGGTGGTGTTAAATGCCACCGTGCTCGACGACAAGCTACACATGGTAAACACTCTGAGCAAGGATGACTTCAAGATCGCGGAAGACGGAGTGCCACAAACCATCACTTCTTTCCAGCACCAGGACATTCCGATATCCCTTGGCATTCTGGTCGACAATTCGGGTTCGATGCGGACCAAGCGGCAGGCGGTAAACGCTGCTGCACTGGATTTGGTGCACTACTCGAACCCGGACGACGAAAGCTTCGTGGTGAATTTCTCAGACGAAGCTTACATCGATCAGGATTTCACTGCGAACGTCAACAAGCTGCGTGAAGGGCTGTCCCACATTGACTCCAAGGGAGGTACAGCCCTCTATGACGCCATGATGGCCTCGGCGGACTACCTCACCAAGAACGCGAAGCGGTCGAAGCAGGTTCTGCTGGTGATCACCGACGGCGAGGACAATGCTTCCAGCACGACGCTGGAGGAGACCGTGCGGCGTATCCAGGACCTGCAGGGGCCGGTAGTCTATACGATTGGGCTGCTTTTTGATGACAGCGGGGGCGGCCGCGAGGGCCGCCGAGCCAAGAGGGCGCTCGAAATGCTTTCCAACGAGACCGGAGGCGTGGCCTTTTTCCCAAAAAACCTGGGGCAGGTGGATGAAATTGCCGGAGAGGTGGCCAAGGACATTCGTGAGCAGTACACGATTGGCTACCACTCGACCAAGCCGGCGATCCAGGGTGGTTTTCGCATGGTCCACGTCGAGGCCCATGCGAAAGGCTATGGCAAGCTGATCGTTCGGACCCGGACGGGCTACTATCCCAATTTGAAAAAGGCTGGCGCCGCGGCGCCGCCGGGCGCATCCCGAGCAGCATCCGACTAGGGCGACGCTGCTACACTACATAGTCAACGAACGCAGGCTCAATGCGGGCGACCGAAGCATGGCAAGGCGCCGGCAGCTGACAAATTGTTATGTTTTTCCCCAACCGATCCCGGAACCGGTTTTTCCATCGCCTCTATGCCCCCTTCCACACGTGAAATAGCAACTCGTACCCCGCAAGTTGCCGAAGATGTCATGGAGCTGATGGGGTGCACCCCAATGCTGCATCTGCATCAGGTGATACCCGCGGGCGCGGCCGATGTGTACGCCAAACTCGAGTCCTTCAATCCGGGCGCGAGTGTTAAGGACCGGGCAGCGCTGGGCATGATCCTGGATGGGGAGCGCCGCGGTGTGCTGCAGCCCGGCATGACGATCATTGAGGCGACCGCCGGCAATACCGGCGTGGGGCTGGCCCTGGTTGGGGTCCATCGCGGCTACAAAGTCGTGCTTCTGGTCCCGGAGGGATTTGCCGAGGAGAAATGCATTCTCATGCGCGCCTTCGGCGCCACCGTTATCCGCACCCCCGAAGCCGAGGCTATGTCCGGCGCGATTCGCCGCTGCCGGGCTATGGCGGCAGAAAACCCGCTCAACTTTGCCGCGCTGCAGTTCGAGAACCCGGCAAATCCTGACTTTCACCACGCCACCACGGCCCAGGAAATCTGGGAGCAGATGGAAGGCCGGGTGGATGCCTTTGTCGCGGGTGTCGGCACGGGAGGGACGTTCTCCGGCGTGGCGCGCTTTTTGAAAGAACAGGATGCAAAGATCCTGACGGTCGCGGTCGAGACCCAGGGCTCGATCCTTCAAGGTGGGCCACCGGGGCCGCACAAAGTCGAAGGCATCGGTGTTTCGTTCATTCCCCGGACGTTTGATCGCGAATACTGCGATGAGATCATTGCTGTGGATGACCCGTCCGCTTTCACCATGGTGAAACGGTTGGCGGCGGAGGAAGGCGTGCTTTCCGGCTCGAGCGGGGGCGCGGCTATCGACGCGGCGGTGCAGATTGCGGTTCGCCTGGGCGAGGGAAAACGAGTGGCCACCGTGATACCCGATTCCGCCGAGCGCTACCTTTCCAAGCATATCTTCGAGGGCGGTCTTTGAGCGGCCGGGGGTTCGCCACCCGGGCCATCCACGATGGCCAGGCCGCCGATCCGCTGACAGGCGCGGTCAATGTGCCTATTTATGCCTCATCCACCTATGCCCAGGAAGAAATAGGTAAGCACCGCGGATACGAATATTCGCGGGTCTCGAATCCTACGCGATCGGCCTTGGAGGAAAACCTGGCATCGCTCGAAGGAGGGACTTCAGCCCACGTTTTTTCCAGCGGGATGGCGGCAATTTCCGCGATGGTCGCGATGCTGAAGACCGGCGACCACGTGATTTGCGGATCCAATGTCTACGGAGGAACGCCGCGACTCTTTGACCGCATCATTGCCAATTACGGCATCCATTTCACCTACGTGGACACCACGGATCCCGACCATGTGCGGAGTGCGATCCGGCCGAATACGCGTCTGGTGCACATCGAAACTCCTACCAATCCCATGATGCAGATCACCGACATTCGCGCCGTGGCGGATATTTGTCATGAGCGGCCGGGCATCGACCTGGCGGTAGACAACACGTTCATGTCGCCTTATTTCCAGCGTCCGCTGGAGTTGGGCGCGGATATCGTCATGCATTCGACGACCAAGTTCCTCAACGGCCACAGCGATGGGCTGGGAGGAGTTCTGGTAGGAACCAGGCCGGAGCACAAAGAGTCTTTCGCCTTCGTGCAAAAGTGCACCGGTGGAATTCTTTCGCCCTTCGAGTGCTACCTGGTGCTGCGCGGAGTCAAGACGCTCGCGGTGCGCATGAAGCAGCATGAAGCCAATGGCCGTGCGGTTGCCGATTACCTGGATGCCCACGCGAAGATCGCACACGTTATGTACCCTGGTTTGGCAAAGCATCCGCAGCACGAGCTTGCCCGGCGGCAAATGTCGGGATTCGGCTCCCTGATCACGTTCGAGACTGGTTCGCTCGAGAGGGCCAATGCAGTGTTGCGCAGGCTCAAGGTTTGCATCGTGGGCGAATCGCTGGGCGGCGTGGAGACGCTGGTTTCGCATCCCGCAACCATGACGCATGCCGCGCTGGGCGAGGAAGGGCGGGCGAAGATCGGCCTGACCGATGGGATGGTGCGCGTGTCGGTAGGTATTGAAGATGTGGATGACCTGCTCAAAGACCTGGACCAGGGGCTGCAGGCGCTCTAAGCGGCGATGGTAAACTAACCGGTGCCTCAGTCCTTCCACCTCAGCGACGAGCAAGAGCAGTTGCGGAAGGAGATTCGGGATTTCGCGGAGCGGGAAATCGCTCCGAATGTCTCACGCTGGGACGAAGACAGCGAATTTCCTCTTGAAGTTGTGCAGAAACTGGGCGAGATGGGCCTCATGGGGGTCATCTTCCCTCCGGAGCTGGGAGGGGCCGGTCTCGGCTATGTGGATTACGCCCTTGCCGTGGAGGAGCTTTCAGCGGTAGACGGCTCCATCGGAATTATCGTAGCTTCGCACAACTCGCTTTGCACCAACCACATTTTTGTTGCCGGTAATGAGGAGCAGAAGCGCAAATACATTCCCCTGCTGGCCTCCGGCAAATGGCTTGGCGCCTGGGCGCTTACCGAGCCCGGTTCCGGGTCCGATGCGGCGAGTGCGCGAACTACTGCTGTGCGCAAAGGCGATTGTTGGGTTCTGAATGGGAATAAGACTTTCATCACCAATGGCCATTACGCCGATGTATCTGTGATCATCGCGGTTACGGACCGGAGCAAGGGCACGCGTGGGCTTTCGGCATTCGTGGTGGAAAAGGGAACCGCGGGTTTTCGCGCCGGAAAAAAGGAGAACAAGCTGGGATTGCGGGCCAGCGACACCTCCGAGCTGATTTTCGAAGACTGTGAGATTCCAGGAGAAAATCTATTGGGCCAGGAGGGCGAGGGATTTATCGACTCCATGCGTATCCTGGATGGCGGCCGGATTTCGATTGCCGCGCTTTCGCTCGGGATCGGCCGGGGAGCCTTCGACGCGGCACGGCGGTACGTCAAAGAGCGCCACCAGTTCGGTAAGGCGATCTCAGAGTTTCAGGGTATTCAGTGGAAGCTGGCCGATATGGCAACGCAACTCGACGCAGCGCGGTTGCTCACGCAGCGCGCCGCCGCCATGAAAGACGCGGGCGAGAAGACGACCCTGGAATCATCGATGGCCAAGCTGATGGCCAGCGAAGTTGCGGTCAGAGTCTGTGATGAGGCGGTGCAACTGCACGGTGGCTACGGCTTCATCAAGGACTACCCGGTGGAGAAGTATTACCGCGACGTCAAGCTGTGCACCATTGGCGAAGGGACCAGCGAAATTCAGCGGCTGGTCATTGCCCGCGAGATCCTCAATAGGTAGGGACGACAATTCTGTTGCACCACCGGCCTCTGTGCCGGTGGTGATTCCTCGTGGCTGTTTGGCCCACGCCGCAGCGCTGCAGAAGGCATCGTATGATCTGGGCATGAATGCAGCGGGGCTGAATGCAGCGGGGCTGAACGCAGCGGGGCTGGTCGAACTTATGCGCCAGGGCGATACGCGAGCGCTGGCTCGGGCGATCTCGCTGGTGGAAGACCAGGCGCCCTGTTCGACGGAGATTCTTTCTGCTTGCTTCCCCTTTTACGGCTCTGCGCAGCGCGTCGGTATTACCGGCTCTCCGGGCGCGGGCAAGAGCACGCTGGCGGATGGCCTGGCACGCCGTTATCGTGCCCAGGAGAAGACCGTAGGTGTTCTGGCTGTCGATCCCACCAGCCCCTACACCGGCGGAGCACTGCTGGGCGACCGGATTCGCCTGGGCGGCCATGCTTCCGATCCCGGCTTCTACATGCGGAGCATGGCAACTCGCGGAGCGCTGGGTGGGCTCGCGCCGGCTTCCGCGGACGTTGCTCTTGTACTCGAGGCCAGCGGCAAGCAGCGTCTGCTGATCGAGACGGTAGGCGTGGGCCAGGATGAAGTCGACGTTGTTCGTATGGCCGATATCACGATCGTGGTGCTGGTGCCAGGCATGGGCGATGATGTTCAGAGCCTAAAGGCCGGCATCATGGAGGTCGCCGATATCTTCGTGGTGAATAAGAGTGACCGCGAGGGCGCCGAGCGGGTGGAAAATGAGGTTCGCGGCATGCAGTCGCTGGCAACACACCGGGAGACCTGGATTCCGCCGATCATCCGGACCGTTGCCACGACTGGCGCCGGCATGCAAGAACTGGAAGAAGCGGTGGACGCATTCTGGTCGTGGCTGGCAGAGGACGGTAAACTTACCGCCCGGCGTGCGGCGCAATGGCAAACCAGGGTGATGGAAATGATGCGCCATCAACTGCTGCGGGTCATTCGTCAACATGGCTTGAGCGAACACGAGTTGTCGGCGATCGGCCACCAGGTGGCGCTCAACAAACAGGATCCCTACGCGCTCGTCGAGCGGATGGTGGAGCAACTTTTACAAGGAGCGAAGCATGGCACGAATTGACCACCTCGGCATCGCGGTGAGAAGTATCGAACAGGCCCGGCGCTTGTACCAGGCCCTGGGCCTGACGGTGCTGGAGGAAGAGGCAGAAGATCAGGGTATGCGTAGTGTAATGATTCCGCTCGGAGAGAGCCGTCTCCGCCTCCTGGAGCCCCTGGACAAGACGACCACAATCGGCAAATTCCTGGAAAAGCAAGGCGAGGGGCTGCATCACGTGGCGCTTCATGTCGATGACATTTCGGGGACGTTTGAAGAAATGAAGCAGGCAGGGGTGCGGCTTCTGTCGGACGAGATCGAGATCGGCGCCGGCGGCCGGCTCAGTTTTTTAGTCGACCCCGCAGCTTCCAATGGTGTGTTGCTCGAAATCTGCCAGGATCCTATTTCCGCGGTTTAACCCCTCATGCTTCTGTCCCTGAATACTTGCGGAAGTACAGCCACCGTAGCTCTTGGTACGACCGGAAAAAAAGCACTCCAGGTCGACATGGCAGAGCTCGCGGAACGAACGTGTTCCACCCGCCTGATTCCCGAGATCGCGGCCCTGCTTGAGAGGCGGCAAGCTACGTTGCGCGACATCGAGGCCATCGTGGTGGTCAATGGGCCAGGGAGTTTCACCGGAATTCGGGTAGGGCTGAGCACGGCAAAGGGCCTGGCGGAGGGCGCGGGTATCCCACTGATCGCAGTCTCCCGTTTGGCTTTGCTGGCACACGCCAGTTTGCTGCCTCATGTGCTGGCGGCGGTGGATGCCGGCCGGGGCGAGTACTATGTTGGCGAATACCACAAAGGCAAGAAGCTGAGGGAAATGCTGCTAAGCGGAAAGGAAACAGTGTCATTGGCACAGGAGCCTGGCGCGGGAGTGGTGGTCTGCGAGGAAAGCCGGATTGCCGACGCCTCGACCGCCTGCTCTGCCCTTGCCATTTGTGGCCCGGTCTACGTGCAGCCACCCGATGCAGGCGAAGCCTTGCGTTTCGCCCTGGACCGATTTCACGCGGGCGATTTCGAGGACCGCGAAACTCTGGACGCAAACTATCTCCGCCGTTCCGACGCGGAGGTGTTGCGGGCGGCCAAGG
>JBARKD010001005.1:0-6586 GCA_049800615.1 Acidobacteriaceae bacterium
CCCCAGCCCCGGCGCAGGCGCAAGACAATCAGGCCGCGTAGACGCCCCCCTATACGCAACAGACTCCCGAGCAATTGCAGCAGTTGGTAGCACCGATTGCGCTGTATCCAGATTCGCTGGTGGCGCAGATTCTGGCGGCCTCGACCTTTCCCGAACAAGTTGTTGAGGCAGACCGATGGGTGCAAGCGCATCCTGATTTGAAACGCGACGATTTGGGTAGAGCTGTCGATCAACAGCCTTGGGACCCAAGCGTCAAGGCGCTGGCTGCATTTCCATCCGTTCTAGGAAACATGGACAAGAACTTGTCCTGGGCATCGTCTCTGGGCGACGCCTACTACAACCAGCAAGCGGACGTGATGAATGCCGTACAGGTGATGCGCCGGCGGGCACAAGAAGCGGGCAATCTTAAGACCACGCCACAGCAAACCGTAGCGACGCAAGACTCGGACATCAGCATTGCGCCTGCCGACCCCGATGAAGTTTACATTCCCGCGTACGATCCGTGGCTGGTTTATGGAGGGCCTGTAATGGCGTGGCCGGGATGGTACCCGTATCCCGGAATCTGGTTTGGCGGCCCATACCTTTCCTTCGGCATGGGGTTTGGAATCGGCTGGTATGGCGGTCTTGGATGGGGTTGGAATAACTGGGGATTCAACTGGCGTGGCGGATACGGACTGTACGGCGGCGGCAGATACTACTCCCGCAGCAACACGTTTTACAACCGGAACAGTTACTACCGAGGAGGAGGCGAGCGCGGCGTAGCCAGGAACGTGCAACGGGGGTCGAACGGCACCCGAAGCGGATCGAATGCTCGCGGCGGATTTAGCGGCGAGCGTGGCGAAGCGAACACGCGTTCCGGCGCAACCAGCAGGGCTTTCAACGGAAACCGGCAGGCGGCTCGAGGATACGCCGCACCTCGCGGTCAGAGCGGCGTCCGCTCGGGTGCCTTTAGCGGCTACCAGCATGGCGGACAGACTAGAAGCTTTTCATCACGCGGAAGCGCCAGCATAGGCGGCGGCGCGCGGGCAGGGAGTTCCGGTGGTGGAGGTCACGCCGGTGGCGGAGGTCACGGCGGCGGCGGCCATCGGTAATCGAAGCGTTGTTGCGTGCCTAATCGCTTGTAAGAGTCAGAAATGGAGAGAAGCCATATGCAACGGACAAAGCTGAATTTCGACAAATTTCATTGGGCTGATTTTCCTAAACTGGCGGCGGTCGCGATCCTTTTGATGGTGTGCTTTCCCATGCGGTCCATGGCGCAGCAGCCGGGCCAGAAGACATTTTCATCGCCCGAAGATGCGAGCCACGCCCTGGTCACGGCAGCGCAGGGCAATGACGAGAGAGCAATGCTCGATATCCTTGGAGCGGACGGCCGGCAAATCGTCTCGTCGGGAGACGAAACCGAGGACGCCAACAGCCGCGCTAATTTTGTGGAGAAATATCAAGAAATGCACCGTCTGGTGAAAGAGCCGGATGGAACTACTACCTTATATATAGGCGCGGAGAACTGGCCTACGCCCATACCGCTGGTGCACCAGGGAAATTCGTGGTATTTCGATACCGAAGCGGGCAAGAAAGAAATCTTGTACCGGCGAATTGGCCAGAATGAAATATCGACCATTCGCGTTTGCCAGGAACTCGTCGCGGCGCAAAAGGAATACTACTCCGTGCAGCACAACGAGTACGCCGACAAAATTTTCAGTGATGAAGGGCAGCACAACGGCCTGTATTGGAAAGCCGCGGATGGCGAACCTCAGAGCCCCATCGGACCGCTTGTGGCATCGGCGGTTGCGAAGGGCTATGCCAAAGGCCAAGACGGCGCTCCGACGCCCTATCAGGGTTACTATTTCCACATCCTAACGCGTCAAGGAAAAGACGGATCAAGCGGCGCGAAGAGCTACGTCGTAAACGGCAAAATGACCGGGGGATTCGCTTTCGTGGCTTATCCTGCTGAATACAGATCGTCCGGGGTGATGACATTCATCGTTAACGAGGACGGAGTAGTCTACGAGAAAGATCTCGGCAAGAAGACTGACGCCGTGGCCAGATCCATGAAGGAATACAACCCCCGCTCCGGCTGGCAACAGGCCGAAGAGCAGCAGGAGGAGACTGCTAGCGACCAGAAAGTCAAGTAAAAGGCATTCTGCCGCTGCACTCGCTCCAGTGGACACCTGCCCCTGCTTCAGAGCCGCATCTCTCGATGACAGCGCTCCGGTCAGGATCGTCTTTCCGAAAAGGTGGTGTAGGAGAGCCATGCGCAGAATCGCTCACGGTCTGTGAGGGAATGACGGACGTGACAGACACGAATACAAAGGGCCTATTGCCAAATATGGAGAAAACAACAAAAAGTAATCTCATCGGATAGGAGGGTGTGACGTGGCTGCCAAGGACGCAGATCAATTGCTGGAGGCTTTCGGCCGACCCGGGATTCCACCCAGGTGGACGTCGAGTTCGAAGGAAGGCATAGGAACGGCTTATTCCACCTCAAGCCGGGTATGGTTCACCATTTCATACGGAATTCTTGACGAAATCTACTTTCCCACGATCGATCATCCGCAGACCAGGGATATGCAGTTCCTGGTCACGGATGGCGAGAGTTTCTTTCACGAGGAACGGCGCGATCTGCAGCACGAGATTGAATGCATCGCGGTGGATGCGCTGGGATATAGAGTCACTAGCTCCGACCGCAATCACCGATATCGGCTGGTGAAGGAGATCATCTCCGACCCCCACCAATCGTGTGTCCTCATTAATACCCGGCTTGAAGGCGATCCTGAATTTCTTAAGAAATTGCGAGTCTATGCGCTCCTCGCTCCTCACCTGGACATCGGCGGCTACGGAAATTCAGCTCGCCGATGCAAGACTGCTGGCAAAAACTCCTTGGTCGCGTGGAAGAACGGTACATTTCTTGCCATGGGAGCCAATGTCGGCTTCAGCAAGACCTCGTGCGGTTACGTCGGACATAGCGATGGATGGCAGGACCTTCACAAGGACTTCCAACTGGACTGGGAATTCGACAAGGCCGAGAACGGCAATGTAGCCGTCATCGGCGAAGTCGACCTTTCGCGCGGTCGCGAGTTCACGGTTGGCATAGCATTTGGCGACAGTCTTCATGGCGCGACAACAGCCCTCGAACAATCGCTGGCGACTCCGTTCGCGGAACATCGCGAGAAATTTGTTGAGCAGTGGCATCGGGCCTGTAGTCGCATGAAGAAATTGGATGATGTATCGGGTGACGAGGGAGTCTTGTATCGGACCAGCCGAAACTTGCTATTGGCGCATGAAGATAAGACTTTCGCTGGCGCGCTGATTGCGGCCGCCAGTATTCCGTGGGGAAATTTCAAGGGTGACAAAGACCTGGGCGGCTACCACCTGGTATGGACTCGCGATATGGTGAACAGCGCATTGGCCCTGCTGGCTTGTGATGACAAGGCCACGCCCCTGCGCGCCCTTGTGTACCTCGCTTGTTGCCAACAGGCAGACGGTGGGTTTGCGCAAAACTTCTGGATTGATGGCACTCCGTATTGGCAAGGTATTCAGCTCGATGAGGTCGCTTTTCCAATTCTCCTGGCTTGGCACCTGTGGAAGAAAGACGCGCTTAGAGATTTCGATCCTTACTCGATGATCAGTTCCGCGGCGGCCTACCTTGTCCGGCACGGGCCAGCCACACAGCAAGAGAGATGGGAAGAGGACAGCGGATATTCACCATCCACGCTCGCGGTCAGCATTGCCGCCCTGGTCTGTGCCGCGGATTTCGCAGCGGCAAGGGGCAAGCAAGACGACGCGAGCTTCCTGCTGGATTACGCGGACTTTCTCGAATCACACGTCGAACGCTGGACCGTTACGACTGACGGATCCCTCGTCCCCGAAATTAAATGTCACTATATTCGTATTCATCCCGCTGCGATCGGCGATCCTTCGCCAGATGAGGATCCCAATCACGGACTGCTCACCATTCGGAACCGTCCGCCAGGGCAGGTGTCGCAGTTTCCGGCAAAAGACATCGCTGGTGGTGGTTTCCTGGAGTTGGTTCGATACGGCGTTCGCAGGCCCGGCGATCCACTGATCGAAGATTCGTTGCGAGTTGTCGATGCCGTTTTGAAAGTGAATACGCCGTTCGGTCCCTGCTGGCACCGTTACAACCACGATGGCTACGGGACCCACGCGGACGGTGGGCCGTTCGACGGTTGGGGACAGGGCCGAGCTTGGCCGCTGCTGACTGGCGAGCGCGCTCATTACGAGTTCGCCGTGGGACGTGATGTTCGTAAATTGATTCGTACCATGGAACAGTTTGCATTCAAGGGCCGGATGTTGCCGGAGCAGATCTGGGATGGCCCCGCCTTGAAATCGGCCGGCATGTATTTCGGCAAGCCGGCAGGATCAGCCATGCCGTTGATGTGGGCCCATGCCGAATATGTCAAGCTATTGCGTTCAGTTGCTGATGGCGAGGTTTTCGATTTGATACCGGTTGTGGCGGAACGATACCTGAAGAAGCGCGGCCGAAAGGACTTGGAGGTTTGGAAGCACACTCGCCAAGTCAGAGAAGTGACCGCAGGGCAGGTATTACGAATCCAAGCGCCAGAGTCATTCCGGCTGCATTGGACCAATGACGGGTGGGCTTCGGCGAGCGACACGCCGTCAACTTCCACCGGCATCGGAATTGAATTCGCCGATATCGTCATCCATGGCAATCAGAGTGCTCCCTTGCAATTCACGTTCTTCTGGACCGGCAGCAATCGCTGGGAAGGACACAACTATGAAGTGGGCATAAAGCAGACGCACGCCATGGCAGTTGCGGCCTAAATCTAAACTCAAACCGCTCGGACGTTATTTTGACAAGCGATTGGAGAATGGACATTCAGCTTGAAATTAGGCGCTACCGCAACCTCAAGCGAGGGGCGGCTCGAATGAAATTCGGCGACTGACATGTCGAGACTCTGCTAACACATTGGGAAGTACGCCCAGTGTCGATGCGGCGACCGCGATGCGAAACCGATGCACCAATGGTCCGTTTGCTTCGCGAGTTTGCGCGACCAGTACGTAATAGTGAATGCCATGAAGATTCTGGTCATTGATGTCGGCGGTACCCACGTGAAGGTGCATCGTCCGGGGCACAAGGAGCCCGTGAAGATTCCGTCCGGGACGGAAATGACGGCGAAAAAAATGGTCGCAGACGTGAAAAAGGTGTCAGCCGGGTGGACGTATTCTGCGGTGTCGATAGGTTATCCAGGTAAGGTTGTTCACGGCCGACCTGTCAGCGAACCGTACCATCTCGGGGGCGGTTGGGTTGGCTTCGATTTTGCCCGGGCATTCGGTCATCGCGTTAAGATCGTCAACGACGCGGCCATGCAGGCTCTGGGGAGCTATGAAGGAGGGCGCATGCTCTTCCTGGGTTTGGGTACCGGGCTGGGGTCGGCACTGATCGTCGATGGAGTGCTCGAATCCATGGAACTGGCACACCTGCCTTACAGGAAAGGGCGAACCTTTGAGGACTATGTAGGTTTGGCGGGGCTCAAGCGCCTGGGAAAGAAAAAATGGCGTCACTATGTGGCCGATGTTGTGAAGCGTCTGAGGATGGCGCTACAGGCCGACTATATCGTGCTCGGCGGAGGCAATGCCCGATTGCTCAAGACGCTTCCAGCCAAAGCTTGTTTAGGGGATAACTCCAACGCGTTCCTCGGCGGATCCCGACTTTGGAAAAAACGACACATCTCTTCCCGCAGACGCTCCGGTTTAGGCGGCAAATGCTCGTCCTAAAAGAGGGTTCGACACTCTTTCGTCCTTCAGGTGAACATCAGTATGGACTAAATGCGTCTCTCGTCGATGGGCAGCGAGTGGTTAGCCAGCAGTCCCAGCTTCGACGGCACCACCAAATTCCTCGGACGCGCTTCGCTTGGCAGCGGAGGAAAACAAGTATTCCATCCTCACCCGAAAACCAACTTCCCTAACATTGCTTCCCCTATCTGCCCCCTCTACATATTTGGCAAACTCCTCGGTTGTAGTGATGCCCTTGTCCTTCAGCAACTGGATAACACCACCAATCTGAGCATCCAATATTTCAAGATACGGGAGAATCTCCTCGAACGCCTGTTCTGCGGGGCCGAAGGTCATTTTTCAATCTCCTTAGCAGTCTTTTCAAACCGAACTGAAATACTATTTGTTTATTTCAAATCGTCTGTTGCCCTTGTTTCCACGGCTTCGGCAGCGGAAAGTTTCCGATCCCGGTGTGGCTCGGTGCGTGGGGCACCGGTATTGAGTTCACAAGCTTCCCCAATCGCTGCACCGCAAGTAGCACAAGGCACGGATAGTATCTGTTCGAAGTGAGCTCTTTGGTTTTCACAACCACATAATGCAGTATTCGAGCGCAACGAAAATGCTCAATTTTGCTCAATCCAAACACAATACAGAATCGGCTGGTGTCATTTTGGGGCTGCCTAGGTTTTTCTCAATTATGAGCAAAAAATGAACATCTTTGCTGCTTGTCATTCCGACAGAATGAGGGGAGGTGTAGAACCCCGCAATAGAGGTTTCTGTGATAGCACCAACCGCGTTGGCCAGGAACGATCGCGATTTCGACCCGAAGAAATTC
>JBARKD010001006.1:0-4128 GCA_049800615.1 Acidobacteriaceae bacterium
GGTGGCTGTCTACCGTGCAAGATAATCGGTCATACCTGTCCTCAACCCAAGCCAATCAGCGATGTGCATGATGCACAAGAAGCGCCAGCGTTGAAAGGTGGGTAGACTCGAAAATCCCCGCTTACCCGGAAGGCAATGAACTGCCTGAAAGGTCTGGTTTCGGTGAGTTGGGGCTGATGCCCGTCGCCGGGTTGGTCCATCTGTAGGCCTACGACGCTGGCTACTCTGCCCGCAATACTTGCATTGGGTCTATGGAGGCCGCGCGGAGAGAAGGCAAGAGTGCAGCCGAAATACTGACGGCGACCAAGATCACCGCCACAGCAACGAGCACAGTCGGACTTGAAATACTTGCTTGCGTCCATCGCAAGATGATTCTGTTTAGAAGAATGCTCGACAGAGTTCCAGCAAGCAGTCCTAGTGCGACAGGAATTCCAACAGAGAGGGCAACCCGCTGCACAATATGTGTGCGAGTGGCACCTAGAGCCATGCGTATCCCGAATTCCCTTGAATTCTGCGATACCGTGTACGAGATTACGCTGTACAAGCCGATGCCGGATAAGAGCAACGCAAGTGAGGCAAGTACAGAGAACAATGATGCGACGAATCGTTCCTGCGCCCAGCCTTCAGACTCCAACCGTTCTCCCGCCGTTTCAACCGGAGTGAGCGCTTGTGAAGAATTGACCGCATGCAACCTCTCTCGAATTGTATGTACAAGTGTCATTGGCTCGACCTTCGTTTTTACAACAAACTGGAGCCAGTCAACGCCAACGAGACTGTAGGGAGCATATAAGGCTGGCAACGCTTCTTTGTTCAACCCATTATTCGGAACGTCCCCTACAATCCCGATGATTTGCACACTTCCATCGTCGCCTGGTGCATTGAAAACCCAGACATTTTTTGCTGTCAGATAGGGGATCCTCACTGTCCTGCCGATCGCATCGCCATTCGGCCAGAAACGATGCGCCATTGACCGGTTGATCATCGCTACATGCGATGCGTGTAGCGTCTCAGCCTCAGTCCACACTCTACCTTGTAGAACCGGAATCTGAAGTGTTTGGAAGTACTGTTGGTTTACCTGATGCACACTTGTCATCTGCTCTGGCTGATTGCTTCTCCCTAAAATTGTGAAATCGCTTAGGTAGCGTGACACAGGAGGAAGTGGCTGAATAGAAATTGATACGGAATCTACATCCGGAAGATCGGCAAACGTGCGACGTATCTGTTCGTAATAGTTGATTCGTTCAGCCCAGCTCGGATAACTCCCCTCCATCAAATTAAGGCCGCACACCAAGATGTGCCCAGGGTTATACCCGAGCTTGGCTCTATGAAGATCCATAAGAGTTCTCATTGCCGCCAATGCTGCGGCTAATAGCAGAACCGCGAACGCTACTTGGCTGATAAGTAACAACATGTGAGTTCGCTTGCTTCCTACGGTCGCGCTGGCGGTGCGGTTAGAATCAGCTGCCATTTGACTTGCAACCGGACGAGAGAATTTGATCGCCGGCATGAGACCGCAGCACACGCCTACGATCAAGGCGATTACGATACTGAAGCCTAGGGCCGGGATATTTAAGGTGACTCGCAGATCCCCGGGCAACATGCCTTTTGGGAGCCATCTCATCAACAAATTGGTGCCTGCGAATGCGATAGGAATAGCTAACAGACTCCCCGCGGATGCGACCACTAGCGATTCGGTAATGAGCTGGCGAATGAGTCTGGTCCTTTGAGCACCCAGAGCGCTTCGCACAGCAAACTCGCTCTGGCGAGACACACCGCGCGCTAAGAACAGAATGCCAACGTTAATGGACCCGATCGCAAGCAGAGTCGCAACTGCCCCGAAAAGAACAAATAGAATGCCCTGTATTGAATCGAGCGAAGACTTTAGGCTCAGTACGTGAATTGCAAAGTGTGGCGAAAACCTCTCCGGCGTTTCCCTGGCGAATTGCTTATAAACGGCTTCGAGTTCAGAGTCCGCCGCTGCCGGTTCCTTGCCGATTTTCAATCGAGCGGTGATCGGGTACATCAACGATTGATCGTTCGAAAGTTTGAGGGGAAGATAGACATCGCTCGCGGCATATCCGTTGACGATGCCCCAAGAGAATCGGTTCGGCATGACGCCGATGATTGTGTAATCTTTGTGATCGAGTTGGAGGATTTTCCCTAGTACGCCGGCTTTGCCCCCGAACCGACTTTTCCAAAACTTGTACCCGAGAACTGCGACATGATTCGGCTCTTGGTCGAGTGGCGCATCTGAATCGGTAAATATTCGACCCAAGACCGGTGGAACCCCGAGGAAGGTTAGCCCATTCGCAGAGAGTTGATCCACCTGGACCGACTGCGGCAAGCCTTCATTGGTCGTGGTCATGGCCCAGTTATCCTCAGCGATCGCGCCATCCAGAGCGCCCACTTCCTTGAGGCGGATAAACTGAGCCCCCGAAAGCATCGCATATCCACGATCCCCTGAATGGTCGAACATATTTATGTGGACCATTCGATCCGCGCCTTGGTACGGAAGCGGACGTAGAATGACACAATAAATAACGCTGAAGATCGCGGTGGCAGCCCCGATGCCTAACGCTAACGAAGTGATAGAAGTCGCTGCGAACCCAGGATTCTTGACTAACTGACGTACGGCGAAGTGTACATCCGACCAAAGTGACTCTACTCTTGGCCAGTGCCATACCTCTCGACTGCGCTCTTCTATCAGGGCCACATTGCCGAATTCGAGTCGCGCGGCTCTCTGTGCGTTTTCTCTGGACATGCCACCTTCCATCAAGTCTTCGACTCTTTCTTCGAGATGCTCTCGTATCGACTCTGAAAGCTCTTCGTAGCATCGGCGACGTGAGAAAAATTGTTTGAACCAATGCATGGCGGCTCCTAAGACCTGGCGATCGCGAGTACTCGACTTATTCCTGCGAACATCTGTTCAAGACTCGATATTTCTCTTTTCAAGTGTTTTTTGCCGGCTTCTGTCACTCTGAAAATTCGGACAGTGCGGCCTTTGGGCGACAAAGCCATTTCCGATTCCAGCCATCCTGTTTTCAACATGCGCTGCAATGCGGGATAAAGAGAGCCCTCTTCAATCTGCAGCAAATCATCGGATATTTGCTTGATGTGCTGAGCAAGCGCATAGCCGTGCATCGGTCGTCTGCTCAGTGTTTGAAGGATCATCATTTCCAACGCGCCTGGAAACAGGTCTCGATATTCGGGCTTCTTCGTCATGTGCCTCCCCGCATGGTAGCCTCTAATCACTATTACGAGAATAGTATAGTTAATGTAGGGACAGAAGTTTAGCCCTCTCGCTCGAGTTTCGGCGCGGTGAGTCTTGGTGGGTTTAGCTCCAGGAAGGCCGGGTGATCCCCTAACTTAGCCGCCGCAACGAGGGCGTCATCAGCTGCGGCAGGATCAACTAATCTTGCGTTCGCGAGACGCTCGTCCTGTTGCTTTCGTGATTCCATTTCCATCCTAATGAACCGAAACCTTTGCACTCTTGCCTGGTTCATTTCTCTTCAACAGAAATGAGGCGATAAACATAACTACGGAGCCCATTGCCAACAGCCAGTACACATCGATGTAAGAGAGAACCGCAGCTTGGGCCTGAACCACGCCGTATAGGCGGCCCAGGGCCTGTTGTTGAGCGGCATGAGCACTCAAGCCGGAGCGCGTCAGTCGTATGGCAAGAACTGTGATAGACCTGTGAAACCGGCCAGAAGCTGTGTATTCCGCCAAGACGGATTGATGATATTGACTGCGTCGAGCAATCAAGGTCGTGACGGCGGACGTCCCAACGCTCTGCCCCATGTTGCGAAAGAAATTCATCAGTCCGGCGGCGGCATTGGTTTTTTCAGGCGCCAGTCCGACATACCCGGCAAGCGTGAGGGGGACAAATAGAAAGGCCACGGGAATGTATTGCCACACACGTAAGAAGGTGGCCGAGCGGAAACTCATAAGAAGATCGACCTGTTTGCTCGATATGTACATGGCTGCCGCCAGACCTATCCAGCCACAGGCGATAATATGACGCGCTTGAAATCGAGTGGTCAGTCTGCCTACCATCGGCAGCACAACCAGCACCACCAGGGCGCCGGCGGAAAGCACCATCCCTGCCTTTTGTGCCGTATATCCCAT
>JBARKD010001007.1:0-4024 GCA_049800615.1 Acidobacteriaceae bacterium
GCAATGCCGCTGCTGGTGCGGGGACGCACCTGGGCAGAGGCGGCGCCGGAAGCTTCACGCTGGCTGCGTGAGGTCGGGTTAGAGCAACGTGCGCATCATCGCTCGGGAGAGCTTTCCGGGGGAGAGCAACAGCGCGTGGCTCTGGCACGGGCGCTCATTACCGGTCCAAAACTGTTGTTGGCGGATGAGCCTACCGGGGACCTCGATGGACAGACGGCGGAAGCGGTTTTCGAATTGATCGCGCGACTACATCGCGAGCACCAGCTCACCTCCCTGATTGCAACGCATAACTTGTCATTCGCGCGGCGTTGTCATCGGGTGTTGCGGCTTGGGCGGGGGCGCGTAGAAGAGATCAGGCCGGAGTCGTTGCCGGTATAGGAGGCGGAGTAGGGAAGGAAAGATTAGGTAAGATGAAGATTAGTAAGACAATGTGCAAGAAAATGGGAATCATCGGCAGCCCGGGGAGACTTGAACAGGTTCCTTCGGTAACATAATAGAACCGTTCGGGTACTTGGGGCGGTGGTCGTTTGATTGCATAATGGAACGGTGATGGCAAGTATGAAGCGAGACAGGACCACCACCGGGCCAGGGTTTCAGTAGGGTCGAGCGGGAGCAAGCCTTCTCGGCCGGAAGGGTTCAGGGGGAAGGGGCATTATGTTTGAACGTTACACGGAGAAAGCCAGGCGCGTGATTTTCTTTGCGCGCTACGAAGCAAGCCAGTTCGGGTCCCCTTATATAGAGACCGAGCACCTGCTGCTGGGGCTCCTGCGCGAAGACAAAGCCCTGACCAATCGATTCCTGCGCTCGCACGCCTCAGTCGAGTCCATCCGCAAGCAGATCGAGGGTCACACCACCATTCGCGAAAAGGTTTCGACCTCAGTAGATCTTCCGCTGAGCAACGAATGCAAGCGCGTGCTGGCCTATGCCGCAGAAGAAGCGGAGCGCCTGGGACACAAGCACATTGGGACCGAGCACCTGCTGCTTGGCCTGTTGCGCGAAGAGAAATGCTTCGCCTCGGAGATTCTGCAGGAGCGTGGCCTGAAGCTGGCGCAGATTCGCGACGAGCTGGCGCGGGTGACGCAGGAGAAGGCTCCGCAACAACAGCGCCAACGCGAGTCGAGCTTGCTGGCGGAGTTCAGCCGCGACCTGACGCAGGCGGCGATGGATGGGCAGCTTGATCCGCTGGTAGGCCGGGATAATGAACTCGAGCGCGTGGTCCAGATTCTGTGCCGGCGCACGAAGAACAACCCCGTGCTGATCGGCGAGCCGGGCGTGGGCAAGACAGCGATCGTCGAGGGGCTTGCGCAGCGCATCGCCGATGGCGAAGTGCCGAGCTTCCTCGCGGACAAGAGAGTTCTGGGGTTGGACCTCTCGCTGATTGTGGCCGGAACCAAGTATCGCGGTCAGTTTGAAGAGCGGCTCAAGACGATCATGAAGGAGCTGATGGAGAACCAAAACTCCATCATCTTTATCGACGAGCTGCACACCTTGGTGGGGGCGGGTTCGGCGGAAGGTTCGCTCGACGCGGCCAACATTTTGAAGCCGGCTCTTTCGCGCGGTGAGATTCAGTGCATTGGCGCGACGACACCGGCGGAGTACCGCAAGTCGATAGAGAAGGATCGCTCCCTTGAACGGCGCTTCCAGGCCGTGAAGGTGCCGCCGCCGAATGAAGCCGACGCAATCAAGATAATCAACGGCATCAAGGATCGCTATGAGAAATTCCACGCGGTCAGCTACACCGATGCTGCAGTGGAGTTCGCGGTGTCGCATTCGAATCGCTATATTCCGGATCGCTTCCTTCCCGACAAGGCGATCGACTTGATCGACGAGGCCGGTGCACGCGTGAAGCTGCGCCAGACCTCGCTGCCCGAAGAGATCACCGAGGTGCAGAAGCGCATCAAGTTCATCGTGCACCGCATGGATTCGGCGATCGCGAATCACGAATTCGAGAAGGCGCGGTTCTACTCCGATGAGGAGCGCAAGGAGCGCGAGAATCTACGGGCTCTGCGCGACAAGTATCACCTCGATGATTCGGCGGCAGGCATTGTGGGCCGCGAAGATATCGAGGACGTGGTCAGCCGCTGGACGGGCGTTCCTGTAACCAGCATCAAGGAAGAAGAGACGCAGAAGCTCCTGCGTGTGGAAGAAGAACTCCACAAGAGGGTCATTTCTCAGGAGAAGGCCATCAGCGCGCTGGCCAGAGCAATTCGGCGTTCGCGTGCGGGTCTCAAGTCTCCGCACAGACCGATTGGCAGTTTCCTGTTCCTTGGACCAACGGGTGTGGGCAAAACCGAAATGGCACGTACCTTGGCGAATTTCCTGTTCGGTTCAGACAAGGCGCTGATCCGCTTCGACATGTCGGAGTTCATGGAAAAGCACTCGGTCTCGAAGCTGATTGGTTCGCCTCCGGGATACGTGGGCTACGAGGAAGGCGGTCAGCTGACGGAACGCGTCAAGCGCTCGCCGTACTCGGTGGTTCTGCTGGACGAAGTGGAAAAGGCGCACCCCGACGTGTTCAACCTGCTGCTGCAGGTGTTTGAAGATGGCCAATTGACCGATGGACTGGGCAACACCGTCGACTTCAAGAACACCATCCTCATTATGACGTCGAACATTGGCGCGCGGCACCTGATGAAAAAGCAGGGCCTCGGCTTCCAGAGCGATCGCGACGACCTGGTCAGCGAAAAGATCGAAGAGCTGGTCAAGAACGAGGTGAAGAAAACCTTCAACCCCGAGTTCCTGAACCGTCTTGACGAAGTGATCCTGTTCCAGTCGCTGAACGATGCCGACCTGATCCAGATTGTTGAGCTGCTGGTGCAGCAGCTGAACCTCAACCTGGCGCAGAAAGCCATCACCATCTCGGTCACCGACGACGCCAAGAAATGGATTCTCGATAAGACGTTGGTCGACCGCAGCTATGGGGCTCGTCCATTGCGCCGGGCACTGCAGCGCTACGTCGAGGATCCGTTGTCAGAGGCCTTGATCGCGGGGCACATTACGGCCCGGCCTGCGTTCCTCGAGGTCTACCTTGATGCCAACCAGCTCTTCTATCGCCCGGTGAGTGCCGATGAGACCGGGACAGAAGAAAAGGCGGCTGGCATTCTGCTGTTCAGCGCCTAACCTCATTCACGCATGAAAAAGCCCCCGGTTCGCCGGGGGCTTTTCATTTCATAAGTATGCTCAGGACTCTTCGCGTTCCGGTTCCCAGGGGTCAACCGGCAGGCGGTCAAGACGGTCTTCTAGATCGCGTCGTCGTTCTTGCTCGCGGCGCTTCTCCTGCTCCTCACGCTCTTCGCGTCCGTCTGCCATGGCTGCCTCTATCCCATTCTAAGGATCGGTCGGGGCTTTTTCATCTCTGGACGATTGCCGGCAGCATAGGGAAGTCGGTATTTTCGCAATCAAGAGAATTCGAGGTGTGGATGTATGAAGAACCTTTTTGAGCCAGCGACTGTAAACGAGATCACGGACCGAATTGCCCGCCTCAGGCCTGACAGCGAACGGCAGTGGGGCAAAATGCATGTGGCGCAGATGCTGGCGCATTGCTCCGCGGCGATAGGGATGGCGGAGGGCAAAGTGACTCCGCCGCGAATCTTGCTAGGAAGACTGCTGGGACCGTTGGCCAAGAAATCACTTATCGTGAAGGGCGAGCCGATGCGCCGAAACTCAATGACGGAGAAGAGCGTGCTGGTGACGGACGAGCGGGATTTCATGGTGGAGCGGGAACGGCTGCGTGAGTCGATTAGCCGCTTTGCGTCGGGTGGCCCCGGGATATGCACGAAGCACCCACACTTCTTTTTCGGCCCCCTGACCCCAGCGGAATGGGCTGCGTTGATGTATCAGCACCTCGACCATCATCTACGCCAGTTCGGAGCCTAAGCCCGCAAGCGGACTCGTCGCAAGCGACTCATCCTCTCCAGGGAGTCGCTCGGCGATGTGCTTTACGAGCCGCGCTCGATGCGGCTGGTCACGAGATCCGCACTACTCGTTGCGTAGCGCAATCATCGGCTCCACGGTGGCGGCGCGG
>JBARKD010001008.1:0-2266 GCA_049800615.1 Acidobacteriaceae bacterium
TCGTAAGAGTTTGCAGCGTAGCCTCTGACTCGGAACGGTTGTAATAGAGCCCAATACCTCCGCGAACGCTCCAATTACGAGAAGATCCCGGGCTCCAGGCAAAGCCGAGCCGGGGAGCGAAGTCATGATAGTGCACTCTCGCGTCTCCGTACGGGCCGACTCCCTTATCACCCGGGAAGACAATTCCCACGGGAGCGGTGGGGAAAATCGTAGATTGCTGACCCGGATGGAAGGCGGACAGAACCTCGCCATCGGCATAAAGGTTCTTGTAAGGGGTTTCGATATCCCACGCTAAACCCATTGTCAGAGTCAAGTTAGGGCGCACCTGCCATTGGTCCTGCCCATAGGAGTAATATTCCCGGCCGCGCGCCCTGATCACGCTGCCGCTGCCCTGAGTGTAGGAGTCGGGGATTCCAAGCAGGAAATCGGCCGCCGGACTACCCGTAGAAAACGGTCCCTGACCGCCGAAAGAATAGGTGCCATTTAGGTTGCTGTAGAAAGGATTGTTAATCTCGAGCCGGTCCATGTTAAAGCCGAACTTTAGAGTGTGGTGACCCCAAACCTTACTAAGATTGTCGACCGCCTGATAAGTATTTTGCACGCGTGGTTGCGGCCCATCCGCACTGAATCCGAGACTGAACAGTCCGGTGACCGAAACAACTGGAAGTTGCGAAAACGCAGGAGCCTGCGTACTGCTGATGCCACTGAAGCCGTAGCCAGAGGCGCTTTGTGTGGTTAAGGGTGTGACTGCGCCATAGTTAAAACGCAGGTAAGCGAAGCGCGCCTCATTAAGCATGGTGGGGGAAAAAGTATGGTTCCAGGCGGCCGTGTATTCGTAATACTTGGCCGGATCGGTTGAGCCGAACCCGGGAAGATTAGAGCCCACGAAAGCGAGATCGTCATTGGTTGCGTCGTTCTCATACAGCCCATAGAACCAAACCGCGTCTTTGTTGCTGATCTTCTCGTCGATGCGGCCGAGATATTGGTTTCGCTTCGCCCTCTCGAGCGGGTTGAACTGATATGAATCGTTCGCCGCATTCGGCAGAGGGACATACTGGTTTAACAGCTTGACCGATAGTGGATTTAAATCCGCCATCGGGATCACACCCGTCGGAAATAGTGTCGCGTATGGAGTACCCGCAGGTTGAGTGACGCCATTGGAACCGACCATGGGAAAAGGCGAGACGCAAGTACCGGTACAGGTAAAAGGGGCGCCTCCGGTGTCTGCCGAGAAATCGCCGCCCCGTTCCGCCTCACTGTAAACTGTGGGCGTTGGTTGGCCGAGGTTGATCCCGTTAAAACTGTCCGGGAAAGCGGATGGCTGGGGCGTGGTTGCGCGTCTCGCCTGGTAGGAAAAGAAAAAGAACGCGTGATCCTTAACGATCGGGCCGCCGACGGTGCCGCCAAACTGGTTTTGGTGAAAGAGTGCGCGGGTGGTTTGAAACCACGGTATTGCATCCAGGAACGTATCCCGGTAGAAGTCGAAAACGTCACCATGGAATTGATTGGTGCCGTTCTTGATGGCGGCGTTGACGATTGCGCCGGAATTGCGTCCGTACTCGGGGTTGATGGTGCTAGACACCAAATTAAACTCACCGATAGCGTCCGGGCTGGGAATGACAAGGGGCGTATTCAGCTCGGTGTCATTAGAATCCGTACCGTTAATGAGGAAAGAGTTCTGTTGTGTTTCTGCTCCATTTGTGGAGTAGCCGCCCCCGTTGCCGCTGGTGCCAAAGCGGTCCGAACCAGCTTGCACGCCCGGCTGAAGCTGCATGAGCTGGGTCCAGTTGCGGCCATTCATCGGCAATTGCACAATCTGGCTTCCGGTGACTGTGGTTCCCAGCTGCATACTTGTCGTTTCCACTTGGGCGGGATTGGCTTCGACCGTAATCGTTTCACTGGTCGTGCCGAGTTCCATGGCGACTCTTAGACTGAATATCTGGTCGAGATCCAAATGAATGTGGCCCGCTGTATAGGTCTTGAAGCCAGTTCTCTCAGCCCTCACTGAGTAATCACCGATTTGTAGCTGCAAAAAGGAAAATGCCCCGTTGGTGTCTGAGGTCGTGTTGTAGGAAAGACCTGTGGCCACGTTCGTCGCGGTCAGTTGGGCACCGGGTACTACGGCTCCGGAAGGATCGACAACAGTGCCGCGGATGCTCGCGTACAGGTTGTCAGCCTTCGCCACCGGCATGGTGACCAATGCGCAGAATATTCCTAGAGCTAAAATTACAAAACTAGACAACTGACGCTTCATACAACCTCCCAC
>JBARKD010001009.1:0-6653 GCA_049800615.1 Acidobacteriaceae bacterium
TCTAAAGCTCGTGCAACTCGGCAGTCCGATAGAACAGGTATTCGCAGTTGTTTGCAAGTAGTCGTGGTATGCGTCAGATCCGGGAAAAAGTTTCAGCGGGACAGGTGTTTGATTAGATACCCGCGGCCTGGATGACCGATGCGATTCAGTCGATCGATCGCAGCCTCCCTATCATACGAGACTCGACGATATTCAACGGTGTAGCTGTCGCTAAGGGCCTTCAACAGCATATAACTCGCCCTGCACCAGATCGCCCAGGATCCAATCGTTGTCTACCCCGCCCTGTCCGGCAATATCCGCCAGCACAGCCTTCAGCGCAATTTCGTTCCCGCGCAATTTCGTTCCCATGGATATCCGATAAAAGAGCAATCCGCATGATTCAAGTCTAGGCGTCAACAGAGGCCAATTGCGGTCGGAGCCGAGTACACGAACGATGGGGCTTCTTTGCGGATCACTTGCGGACAACGGACGGCACACCGACCAGGACCAGTCGCGCGCATATCGGATCGTGTGTGCGAGTATTAGGCTGGTGAGCATGATGAGATTGTGGTCCTGGGCAATATTTGCATTGTTGCTGGGAACCTGCGCCTGGGCACAGCAAGCGGCTGTTCGCGGTGCCGGTACCGCTGCGGACGCTGACATAGATGCGACCCTCGCGGGGATTATTTCAGAAACAAAAGCATTCGACGACCACGCTCATCCCATGCTTTCGCCTCCCGACGATGGGGCCGATCGCAACTTCGACGCATTGCCTGTGGATAACATGGCTCCGCAAACCGACCCCGTTGCCTGGCGCCCGGACTGGCCGATGCTGCACGATGCCTGGCTTGCGCTCTACGGCGTGGATGCAAAGCCGCCGCTGAGCCCGGACGATGCGAAGAAGCTGGATGCCGCGCGGGCGCGCGTGAAAGCCAGCGAAGGCACGCATTATTCGCTGTCGGTGCTGGACAAGGCCGGCATCGCGATCATGGCGGCCAATCGCGTCACCATGGGGACGGGTGTGCAACCGCCACGTTTTCTTTGGGTGCCGTATGATGACGCCCTGCTGTTTCCGCTGAACAACACAGGCATGGAAGACACGCCTGACCGCATCCAGTTCTTTACTCTCGAAGAGAAATTGCGGTCAACCTACCTGGCCGCCGCCGGAGTGAAAACTTTACCGGGCTCAATGGACGAGTACATTTCCAAAATCGTGCTGCCGACTCTTGACCGGCAGAAGCAGGGAGGGGCGATCGCGGTAAAGTTCGAACTCGCTTATCTTCGTGGTTTGGATATCGGGCATCCTTCTCACGTCGAAGCAGCCGCGGTTTATGCCAAATATGCTGTTCATGGGGAACCGCCGGCGGCGGAGTATAGGGCTCTCCAGGACTATTTGTTTCGAGTCATTGCGAAGCGGTGCGGGGAGTCACGGATGGCTGTGCATTTTCATGGCATGGCCGGCGGGGGACGGTATTTCTCGATTGCGGGCGTTGACCCTCTGAACCTGGAACCTTTGTTGAATGACTCCGGCATGGCAGGAACGAACTTTGTGCTGCTCCATGGGGGATGGCCGTTTGTTCGTGAAGCCGGCGGTATGCTGCAGAAGCCGAATTTTTATCTGGATATCTCACAGCAGTCTCTCACGATACCGGCACGCACGCTCAGCACGTGGCTGCGGGAGTGGTTGGAGCTGTACCCGGAGAAGGTGATGTTTGCCACGGATGGCTATCCTTTCAGCGCTGCGCTGGGGTGGGAGGAGGCAACCTGGCTGGCGGCTAGGAATGGGAGATTGGCGCTTGGGCTGGCGCTCACTGGCATGGAACGGGATGGGGAGGTTACTCAGCAACGAGCAGCTGAGCTTGCGCGCATGGTGCTCTGGGGTAATGCTGCTGCGTTGTATAGGGTTAGTCCGCTAAATTAGGCTTCGCGATCTTCGGTCGGGTGCCGAACACCCCAAAGCCGCGTGGCTGCTTACCTGGTCAGGGATTTGAGCGGCGGCAGGTACTTCTTGTTGATCCTGGCCACCACGGTGTAGTTCGGGTCTACCATCTGGTCGACGTGGATCTCTGCGACCTTGGAGAGAAGCTCGTACGCATCCATTTCGGAGAGGCCATAGTCGGTGTGGATCCAGTTCACTAGCTGGGTAAAGGCGATGCGCAGAGAGTCGTCGAGAGGACGGTAGATTCCTACGGCCATGAGGGCGTCCGCGTTCTCAAAGCGCGGCCACGGAATCTGCTTGTGCTTGATGACTTCGACTTGCAGCTTTACCTTCATGGAGATCTCCACCGCAGTACCGTCCACCTCACCGTCGCCCATGACGGCGTGACCGTCTCCGAGGTACAGCAATGCGCCAGCCATGTTGACGGGCAAATACAACGTGTTGCCTGTCGTCGCCTCGGGGGCGTCCATGTTGCCTCCGTATTCGGCAGGGACAAGCGAGCTGCGCGCTTCTCCGTTTGCCGGAGCTACGCCCACGCAGCCCAGGAACGGATGGAGTGGTATAGGCACAGAGAAACTCGAGTCGTTGGCTTTGTAAATGGCGGTATTGGCCTTTTTATCGATGGCATAGGTCCACATCTCCCTGGGGATCGGACCGCCCAACATGGGTGTGTAGGTGGTGCTATTGATGGCGCCAAACCCGGGGCCGGCACTTCCAAAGCCCTTGTCAGCATTGACTTCGACGGCCATGAAGTGGATGGCAAGCGTATCTCCCGGCTCTGCTCCCTCAATGTAGAAAGGCCCTGTGAGCGGATTCGGTCCCGGCGGTTTGATGCCGGCATCTTCAAGGGCGTGTCCATCGGCGTCGACGGTATTGGTTTCGAGAACGTCGCCCGGCCGCAGTCGCAGCACCGGGGTCGCGACGCCATAGTCGTACTTGAGCTCACTCAGCTTGAGCTCATATCGAGCGACATGGGGCTCCTGCGCCAACGACGGAAGCATTGCCGAGGCAAAGGTGGAAGCGACAACAACGATTGAGCGCAGGAGGCGATTCATGACTTCTCCTAAGTTTGGCAATGCCGGTACTCAAAATAGAATCTTGAGGGCCAGTTGGACATTGAATGGTTCTCCCGGCCCGATGCCGGGCGAGCCACTATAGTCCCCGATGGTGTCGCTGCTCTGGCCGAAGCCGCCACCGATGTATCCCGCGGGAGGAGCCAGGTTGGTGCGATTAAAGACATTGAACATCTCCGCCCGGAATTGCGCGCGGATCGACTCGTGAATGGTGGTGTTCTTGAAAAGCGAAACATCCACATCCCCGTACCCGGGCCCCACGACAGAGTTTCTCGCGACGGTGCCAAAGCTCCCGTTCGGCGCATCCACAAAGGCCGCGGGATTGATCCATTGCACCGGCTGATGATTGGAAAGAGAGTGCGACACGCCACTGAACGGATTACCCACCTGGACTCCGCGATCCGTATTCTCACCCGTGCCGCTGGTATCGGAAGAAGCATGAACGCTGAACGGTTCGCCTGTCCGGAAGGAAAGATTTCCGTTAGCCTCCCAGCCGTGCGTGAGCCAACGCGGCCCGCGCGATAAGCCGGGGATGTCATAGATCAGATAAGCATTGAAGTGATGCCGGATATCGTAGTCGGAATTGCCATAATCTCCGTAGAAGTTCGTGCTGTCCTGGGGCAGCGCACCGACATATTGCGTCACTTCATCCAAGCTATGGGCGTAGGTGTAATTGAACTGCGACACCAAACCATGCCAGCTGGTCATGCGCAGAGTGGTCTGCAGCCCATTGTAGTTGGAAGTGCCGATACTCTGAATCTCATCGATGACTCCGAAGTTGGGAAACTGGGAGAAGTACGGGCGGCTCGCCTGCTGAAAGGAGAAAACATTGCCATCGGGAGTCACCACCTGGGAGTTGTTAAATCCGCTGCCCAACGCCGCCTGGTTGATGTCGCGCAGGCTCAACAATCGACGCCCAAGGGTTCCCACATAACCCACCTGCAACACCGCATTCTTACCCAGGCCCTTTTGCACATTCAGGTTGAAGCTCATGTCGTAAGCCGTGCGGAAATTCTGGCTGACGGAAAACAGATTGAACACATTGCTGCCGCCGATGGACAAATTCCCATTGGGAAAGAGAGGGGCATCCTTCTGGATGGTGTAGCCATTTTCCTGAATGGTGTACACCGGGTTGATGCCGGCTGGATTCCCTTCCACGCCAATCGGCCCGTTGTTCGCAGTGGAAGCAGCGGCCAGGCTTGATGAGTTATCCAGGAAAGGCACGATCGCCGGGGTATCAAAGAAGAGGCCGAACCCCGCCCTGATCACCAGGTCGCCGTCCTCTTTGGGCTGAAAAGCCAGACCGAGGCGAGGGCTCACATTGTTCCAGATTTTCGGATAGAGCGAAGGGATGCTGCTGCCCGCGACTACCAGTCCGCCCCTTTTGGGGTCGAACACCGAAACATCGGGATAGTTGGTATGGAGTGGGCCCTCGTAATCGTAACGAAGTCCGTAGTTGAAGTTGAGCCTGCGCGAGGCCTGCCAGGCATCCTGCGCAAACAGGGTAAAGCTATTCAGAAAGACCTGGCGTTCCTGGTCCCCGCGAACAATCGTCGACTGGTAAACATTCCCGCTCATAAAATCGGCGAGAGTCAGCACGTTGTAGTCAAACGATCCGTTTTGGCAAGCCTGCTGCACGGCGGAGCTGGAGGCGAAATATCCGCTGCATTTTGGCGAACCGTCCGCGTTGCTGTAATCCGCGGCCCAGGGTCCCGCAGTGCCGTTGAAATAGAAGGCCCCACGCGCGCCGGTGTTGTAAAAGGAGTCGACCTGCGCCTGGCGAAGTTCGCCGCCGAAGCGCATCTGGTGCTTGCCCACCGAGTAGGACAGCGCATCTTCCAGGTGACCGGTGATGTCGTTACGTCCGGAGTTCGGGGTGAGTCCCGTGCTGTCGAAACCCGTGATGGCGATCAAGGGAGCTCCGATAAGGTTGCCGCTTGTGACCCCTGTGTTCAACCCAAGCGACACCGGGTCGAAGCTATGGTCGGCATCGGAGAACACCTGGTTGAAGTAGCTCACGCCGATGAGTGCCTGATTCGTCAAACGAGGGGAAAAGGTCCTGTTGTAGACGAGCGAATAGTTCTGAACATGAATGGGCGCTACCTGGTAGTAGTACGAAAGATGGGAGCCGATGGGGGCGGTTTGCGTTCCCTGCCCTACGAACCAGCGAAACGACAGCCGGTTGTTCTCATTGAAATTGTGGTCCAGCTTGACCAGCCCATTGTGGCTGTATCCGCTCTCCGCGTTGGGATTGAAGTAGTTGTTAGCGGCGGCTGCCCCCGTGAGCGCGTCAGCCGGCCAGATGGTGCCCAGCAGGGAGGACGAAACCGGGTTCTCTGACAAGCCGTAAAACTGCAGCACCTGGTTTGCCGATTGCTGATAGCTCACGGATGGCTCGGTGGACTGGGCCTGGTTGCCGATCAGAAATTTCTGCTCTTCATAAGTGACAAAAAAGAAGGTGCGATCGCGAATGATCGGTCCGCCAGTCGAAAATCCGTATTGCTGGTTGCGCAACTTGTTCTTGGGAGAACCTGTGGGGGCAAAGGGCGTTCCTGCGGCGAGAGCCTCATTGCGGTTGTAGTAATAGGCGCTCCCGTGCAACTGATTGGTCCCGGACTTGATGACCATGTTGACCGTTCCCCCCGGATTGCGCCCGGTCTCTGGTCCGGCCTGCGTCTGTAGCGAAAACTCCTCTATGGAGTCCAGCGGCAAGACCACGCCGGCAATGCTTTGCACGCCGCCCTGGTTCACCGCCATTATGTTCCACCATTGATCGTTATTGTCCGAGCCCTCAATCTGCCAATTCACCTGGTTCGCGCGGGCGCCATTGACCGAACCATTGGCTCCTCCGGCATAGCCGGCGAAACCCGGGGTCAACGCAATGAGCTGGGTGTAGTCACGCCCATTGAGCGGGATGTTTTGCACTGTCCGTTCGGGGACGACGGTGGTCTGCGTGGTTGACGTGGTGTCCAGGGCGACTCCTGCCGCATCTACCTCGACCGTCGTCGCCTGCTGGGCGACGGACAATTTCAACGGGAGGCTGTAGAGCGAGCCCGCGGTCACGGGGATTCGATCGACTTTCAGGGTCTGGAATCCGGTTGCTGTTGCGGTCACGGTGTACGCGCCGAGGGGGAGATCGACGAAGCTATATTCCCCGGCGCTCGAGGAGAGAGTTGAGTGCGAAACCCCAGTAGCGTCGTCGACAGCCTGGAGCGCCGCATCAGGAATCGCGGCCCCGGACGCGTCAGTTACGGAACCGTTGATTCCGCCGCGAAACGTTTGCGTGCAGGCGGGCCTGGCGAGCAGCAGGAGAAAGAAGCAAGAGAGCACACAAGTGCGCATCATCGAGGGGAGCCTCCGAGACCAAGTGAAAAAGCGACGAGCGGGGCCGGGTCGCGTACACAACTGCCTGGGGTCTTTATCTCTTCGACGTGGAAGGAAGTGTAACCATTACAACTACGTGTCGTGCGGAAATGTCGGGCGAACCGCCAGCCATTTATAACCTATGCGAGCACCTTTGAAAAATCAAGTGAAAATGTCTGTCACATTTCAAGCCTCGAGTTGCCGACCGCGGGTTTCAGGAAGAAACATAACGCCGAGGATCATGACGAGGTACGCGCCCGATCCGAAAATCGCGATGGCGGCGCCGAGCGAAGTATGTC
>JBARKD010001010.1:0-3340 GCA_049800615.1 Acidobacteriaceae bacterium
GTCATTGCCGATGCACGCACAGAGTCGCTCGCGGACGCCGGCACTCCCCAGATCTACGTCGACATTTACCAGCGCCCCGCCAAGTTTCTTGCGTTCTACGTGCGTGGACAGGTCGATCCCGCCGCCATCTCCGCACAGGTGCGCACACAAATCCAGGCCGTCGATGCGGAGCTTCCCGTCTTCCGCGCGGAGACCCTGGACGACGTTCTCTCCTCTTCACTTTCCGTGCGGAGGTTTTCCATGGAAATGGTAGCGCTGTTTGCCGCAACTGCCCTGCTGCTCGCGGGCCTGGGAATCTATGGAACCATCTCTTTTCTGGTCAATGAGCAATCGCGCGAGATCGCCATTCGCCTCGCGCTGGGCGCGCAAAGGGGCAACATCCTCAAAATGGTTTTGCGCCAGGGCCTCACTCTGGCCGCCGCCGGTGTCGGCATAGGCCTGGTTGGCGCCCTTGTTGTTTCGCATCTCATGGCCGGCCTGCTTTACGGTGTCTCGTCCTACGATCTGTCCACCTTCGCCGGCGTGACCGCCGTGCTCACCGCCGTCGCCATCGCCGCCAGTTACGTCCCGGCGCTGCGCGCCATGCGCCTCGATCCGATCACTACACTCCACGCCGAATGACTTTTGGCACTGAGACTTGTCTTCACAATTTGTTGCCATCCCAATGACCTCCTTCGGGACGCTGATGAATTCGCCCGACAGTGAGTTCCAGAGGATTAGTACCCAAAAACGCAGCGGGGTCCAGGAATGCCAATGAGCGAATAGTTGTCAACTGGGACACTGCGCCTCGCACGGAGTGGCTTGAAGATTCCTTTGTCCTGGACAAAAAAGGATTCGTTTTTACCGGACCTTGTTGGATATAAGAACTGTCAATGGCCGTTGAGCCGCTCCCCGCTCCTGCTCGAGACCAGTGTGCCGGGAATATTTGCATTGGGTGACACACGAGCCGGCAGCGTCAAACGGGTTGCGTCAGCGATTGGCGAAGGCGCGATGGCCGTTCATCTCGTGCATCGATTCCTCGCCGAAAGCTCAGAGCGGCACAACGCAGCATGAAGTCAGCGGATAACCGCATTTCCTCAACGAACCGAACAAGGAGAAGACTCATGAGCCAGCACCTCACTATCTCTCCCGAAGAAGCCGCAGACCGCCTCGTGATCCGGGAACTCGTCGAGCCCGCCGGTGACATCATCTGGGTCGCCGAACGTGGTGCCGGCAAGGCAATGTCGATTCCGGTGCCAAAATGATCGAGAGGTTGGTGAACGAATTCCGGGAAAGGGTATAAATTTTGTATGACGAGTTCTCCGCCTCCCTCGATTGCCATCGGCCGTCGCCGTTTTCTGCGCCAGAGTTTTGCTTTCAGCGCGCTAGCCACTCTTGGATCCATATCGGGCGCAGCCGCTCCCGTGCCCTTAAGCCCCGATGCCACCGATCTTCTGATGATCGGCGATTGGGGGTATGACGATGAAGGGCACGCTGGCCAGGCCGGCGTCGCGGCGGGCATGCGACATTATGTTCAACAGCAAGGTCTTCGCGCGGAAGCTTTGCTCATGCTTGGCGACAACTGGTATGGCGAACTCGCGGGTGGCGCTCACTGCAGGCGCTGGCAGACCCAATTCGAGGAGATGTATCCTTCGGATATTTTCGCCTGTCCCGCTTATGCCATCCTGGGCAACCACGACTACCAGAACTGGCCAGAAAGCAAAGTTGATGCCGCGCTGGAGTACGCCCGAGTTGGGAAGACCAGCGCAGGACCTACTCGCTGGACCATGCCGTCCCGTTGGTACCGCTTCGAGTTTCCCGCCAGGGACCCTATAATCACATTTCTTGCTCTCGATAGCAACATGCCCTTCAAGGACGGAACCTCCGAGCGGGGCCGGGATTTCACTCTGACTCCCGCGCAGCAGGCGGACCAACTGGCCTGGTTGGAAACCGAATTGAAGCGACGACGCACAACGCCGTTTCTCGTTGTCATGGGACATCATCCCGTCTACTCGAATGGCCCCCACGGAGATCATCCGGTGCTGGTGCGCGATTGGGATCCACTGTTCCAGAAATACAAAGTCCATCTCTATCTGGCAGGTCACGACCACGATCTGCAGCATATCGAGTTCGAAGGCCATCCGACGACGCACTTCCTTTCTGGTGGCGGCGGGGCGGATCTCTATAACTTGAAGATCGATCCGTCGCAGCGTGGACCATATGGGCAGAAAGTCTACGGCTTCAGCCACCTTTCCGTTACGCCCGAGCAACTCACACTCCGTCATCTGGATTCCGACGGTCGGATTCTGCACGCCTTTACGAAGACGCCTGAAGGGAAGATTTTGATCCCCAGATAACACTGCCCAAAGAACCCATTCTTCATCGGCACGGAAAGAGATAAGTGAATAAACATTTTTCTGCCAGCACGAAGCGCTCACCACGTCGCTAGAACAAACATTGGTTTTGCGCTAGAAGGGAGCGTCGCGTTAGCTGGTCAAAGTCGGCAGATGCGCGATACTTCTAGGACAAATGGCGCGGGCATTACCTCAAGCGTAGAATGATGGACGGATTCGCCAAGGAGGGTTCATGCCGAATCTGTGGAACGTCATCTCTAATTCCGGGGAACGTCTGATTCTTGAGCGCGGGGCGGAACGAATGGAGATTGAGAGACCGGAAGAGCCTTTCGCAAAAGAAATGTTCATGAAGAGAGTCACCGGATCAACTGTCAGTGATATTGGGGTGGATTTGTTCATGCGCTCCAAGAAACTTCCCACGAATGAAAAGGAAAATTATCCGGCCACAGTTGCTTACAGCGCCTGAGGTGGATCCGGCTATCTGAATCTCATATCACTCGCTGACTACGGACTTGGAATTCTTGTCGTCCCGCATCCGCACAAACTTGATGTGCCGCACGTGATTCGCTCAGGTCCATTCAAGGAATTCGAAATGGGACAAGCTTCGGTCCGACCCTGAGGCAACTGCGCATGTTCGCTGCGGTAAGTCCCGGTCCCACGCGCGGACGTACTTGAATACCACCTCGGTTACCTTGCCGCGTCATCAGGAGATAGAAAGAAAACGTTAGTACTCCGGCTGCGCGCTTGTGGAAATCTAGGCGCAAGCAACAGCAAAGAAAAGCACCCCACAAATTCCTGGTGATTCTCAGTGATACTCCTCTCGTATTGCTTCAGCAAAATCCAGAGTGCGGAAGTATTCTTTGCCGGATGATGAAACCAACCGCTCCGATTGCACGCTCGCCTCGCGCTTTTGAGGGCTCCGTCGCTTCGAGCCACGTTGATAACAGTTCAAACGAGCTTGACCACTTACTCTGCCCCGTGAAAGATTGAGGGATACCTCCTTCGAT
>JBARKD010001011.1:0-3190 GCA_049800615.1 Acidobacteriaceae bacterium
AAGCCCTTTCCTAATTGGGGTAAACCCACCATTTTCCCACCCCCCAAAAACCCCCCCCACACCATTTCCGCCGAAGATCCTAAAAGGAACGAGGAAAAATAGATGGCTGAGCGAAGGCAGTGCAAATTCCAACTCATCCGTTATGTGCCTGATCCGGTGAAGAACGAGTTCGTGAATATCGGCGTGGTGCTGCGGGCGGAGGAGCAGAGTCTGTTGCGGTTCACGCGGGACTGGAGCCGGGCGCGATGCCTGGATCCGGACGTGGACACGCAGATGCTCGAGGCCCTCGAGATCGAAGCCGGAGAACGGCTGCGCACCCAGACGCCGGTCCAGCAACCGATTCTGCAGCAACCGATTCTGCAGCAACCGATTCTCCAGCAACCAATTCTTGATCGTTTTGAGGATTCCCTTTCGAACGCCTTGCAGATCACGGAAAGCAAGGCCTATCTTGCCGAGACAGTCCTGACAGGTCTTGAAGACTTGATGCGGCTGTACGTCGACAACCCGCGGCGCGAGAAAACCCGGCGCCGCGGCGGCCGGTCCGCCGTGGTTGCGGCCATGCGCACGCGTTTTGAGGAGGCTGGAGTGTGGGCGCTGATGCGCAAAAATATCGCCGCGGCCGACTACACGGAAGCTGGGGATCCATTACGTATCGACTGCGGTTACCGGAACGGGTTGGTCAAAATGTTCCAGGCCATCTCCCTCGAAACCGACGCAGTGGACGCCAAGCTGCTCGCTTTCAGTGCTCCAAGCCTTAGAGAGGGAGTGAAGCGAGTGGAGAACGCGAGCCTTCTGTTGACGGCGATCATTGAGCCGATCAGCTGGCCGGAGGGCGACGGCGAACCGAGCGAAGAGAGCAAAGAGCGCTACGACTACGCGGTCAAGACAATGGAAAAGCATGACGTTCGCGTTCTCACGACATCCCGCCTCGAGGACCTGGCGGCCGAGGCCCGGCAAGAACTCAACGCTTGAACAAGCTCTCAAGAAACAACCCAGCGGCCAGACTAGCCGGCACAATATGTCGAGTCCCTTTATGCATCGACACAGGCTCTGGCGCTTCCTCGTTGTTTCGCCGCGTTTTCAGCAGCCTGTAGAACCGCCCTGGGGCTGCGAGGCGTGGGATAATCGGCAACATGAACGCCTCTCCTCTCGTTGGCGTGGTTATGGGCAGTAAAAGCGACGCCGAGGTGCTGCGCCCGTGCCTTGATCTGTTAAAGGAATTTGCCGTCCCGCATGAAGCGCGCGTCGTTTCTGCCCATCGCACTCCGGATTGGCTCTTTCAATACGCGGAGGAAGCAGAACCGCGCGGTTTGCAGATCATTATTGCCGCCGCGGGCGGAGCGGCTCATTTGCCGGGGATGCTGGCCGCCAAGACCATTCTTCCCGTGCTGGCCGTGCCCGTCCCGTCGACTTGCCTGCAAGGGATCGACTCCCTGCTCTCCATTGTGCAAATGCCCAAGGGCGTGCCCGTGGCGACGCTCGCGATTGGCCAGCCGGGCGCCGCCAACGCCGCTCTCCTGGCGGTGGCCATCCTGGCCAACCATGACGCGGATTTGGGGAACCGGCTGCGCGCCTGGCGGCAGGCACGCACACGAGAAGTGCTGGATGCGGAGTTGGCGGGTTGACCGCGATCCCACAGGGTTCGACCATCGGGATATTGGGAGGCGGTCAGCTGGGCCGGATGACGGCCATGGCCGCCCGCTCCATGGGTTACCGCGTCCAGGTGATGGATCCCGATCCCTCGTGCCCGGCGCGGTTCGTGGTGGACGCGTGCTTTGTCGGGTCGTGGGACGATGCCAGGGCGGCCGGTGATCTGGCTCGCGGCAGCGACGTCATCACGCTCGAGATCGAGCAGATCTCCATCGCCTCTCTCGAAGCCGCGGAGCGGCATGCTCCGGTGCGCCCGGGCAAAGAGATTCTGCACATGGTGCAGGATCGAATCCGGCAAAAGGATTGGCTGCGCGGCCACGGGTTTCCCCTGGGAAATTACCGGCCGATCTACAGTGAGGCCGATCTCGCCTCCGCCATCGCTGAGCTGGGGGAGCGGATCTTCCTCAAGCGAGCCTACGGTGGCTATGACGGCAGGGGTCAGGTAAAAATGAACCGCCGCGAGGACGCCGCCCCGGCCTGGCATTCCTTGGGAGAAGCGCCGTGCGTGGCCGAGCAAGCCTTCGATTTGCAGGCGGAAATTTCCGTCATGGTGGCCCGCAACCCAAGTGGGCAGATCCTGGCTTATCCGGCCGCCACCAACCACCACGAGCAGCAAATCCTGGTGTGGAGCGCGCTGCCCTCCCTGTTGCCCGCCGGGATGGAAAAGCAGGCGCAGGACTTGGCCACCACCATGGCGCACCAGCTGAAGCTGGAAGGGTTGCTGGCGGTGGAGATGTTTGTCACCGCGGGCGACGGCCTTTATGTCAATGAATTGGCGCCGCGGCCGCACAACAGCTACCATGCCAGCCAGCGCTGCTGCGTAACCAGTCAGTTTGAGCAGGCGGTGCGCGCGATCTGCGACCTGCCGTTGGGCGACGCAAGCATCATGCGTCCCGCGGCCATCGCCAACCTGCTGGGCGATCTATGGCTCAAAGAGGACCCGGACTTCGCCCGGGCCTTGTCTGTCCCCGAGGTCAGCGTTCATCTGTATGAGAAGCACACCGCCCGCGCGGGGAGAAAGATGGGCCACTTGTCGGCCACCGCGGATACAGCCCGGCAAGCCGTGGCCCGGGTCTTGCAGGCCAGGAATCTGCTCTGAGGACTGGCTGACGTTTGGTCTCCGTGACGGTTGCATATTCCCGAGAGCCTGTGACTTTTTGGCGTGAAGGGGCGGGGCTTCAGCCCCGCCGTCAATTTGAATAGAAGACCATCCGGCTTTAAGCCGCTGAGGGTAAAATTTCCGCCCCTAGACAGAATTGTCATCCCGGTCGAACCGAAGCGAAGTGGAGCGATCTGCAGTTTGCCCTTATGGGAGCCTGAGAAACCCAACCCTAGCCACAAGCCTCCCCTTTGTCATCCCGAGCGCAGCCGAGGGATCTGCAGTTTGCCCTTATGGGAGCCGAACCCAACCCTAGCCACAAGCCTCCCCTTTGTCATCCCGAGCGAAGTGGAGCGACTGTCTGCAATGTCAAGGGCCGAGGTGGAGTGTGGTTGTGGAAAAGACGTGGACAGCCGTCCACTTGGAAAACGCTGAGCGTTT
>JBARKD010001012.1:0-5875 GCA_049800615.1 Acidobacteriaceae bacterium
TCCATCCCGGCTCCGGGACAACCTTCGCCGAGCAGGTGGCAAACGGGATCGTTACGCCACAGAGTCACGTGTTCCAGAACGATTTGAACTACGTCTTCAGTCCCCGCGCCGGGTTTGCCTTTTCTCCAGGAGAGAGCAACAAGTGGCTGGTGCACGGAGGCATCGGTCTTTATCACGACTATTTCACCCTAGGCAACGCTGAAAATGGGCTTAGCGGAAACCCGCCAGGCTTTGCAAGACCTACCTTCTATAACAACGGATCCACAGCAGCGCCCGTATTCGGATACGGAACACAGAACACCTACCCCTTTGGGTTTGTATTTCCTGCATTCCAGGGTGAGCAGCTTGATGCAAAGGGGGGAATTGCGGGCGCACAGATTGGCATCGGCGGAGTCGATGGGCATCTAAAAAGTCCGTTCACGATAAACTTCTCGCTTGCGGTAGATCGCCAGATAACGCCGGACTTTGTGGTAAGTCTGGGTTACGTCGGCTCTCATTCGGGAAACCTTATTGCCGCGGCAGGAAATGTCAACAATACTTCCTATGGCAACGACGTCAATACCTTTGCCGGTGATCTCATTCAGCACATCAACTGCACAGCAAGTCCAGGTTCGTTGGTCGAGCAGTGCTCCGGAACACAAACACGTCTCAATACCAGTTTCGGAGGAATTAACTACGCCTATAACGTTGCGGTCGGGAACTACGATGGTCTCATCCTTTCCGCCAGGGGCCGATTTGCCCGGACCGGTTTTCTCACCTCGTCCTACACCTTTTCGCATTCTCTCGATGACTGGCAGAATTACCCCATCGGCTACCCCACGAATCAGTTCTATGCGAACTCTCCCTACGACGTGCGCCAGCGCTTTTCGCTCGGTGCATCGTATGAATTACCAGGAGCTCACTTGAGCGGTCGTTTTGCACGCCGGGGTCTTGGCGGCTGGACCCTGTCCGGGCTCACGGTACTGCAAACGGGTACGCCCTTCAGTGTCTACACAGGAGCGCCGTTTGCAGCACAGCTCCCGCTGGGTCTACCGGCTACGGCCGCAAATCTCACCTTCGCTCCGGGCAGTGGCGACTACAACGCTGATGGAGACAACTTCGATTTCCCGAATGTCACCTCATACAAGCAGAGCCACAATAGAAAAGATTATGGCAAGAGCCTCGGGGTTCTCGGCGCATGCTCTGGTGGAGTTCTCCCATGCGGTGACTTTACTCTTCCTGCGATTGGAACCGAGGGTAACGAGATTCCGAATCAGTTTCGAAATCCAGGCTATGCAGATGTAGACTTTAGCATTAAGAAAATCACGCCGATTACGGAACGAATAAACCTTGAATTGCGGCTTGACACGTTCAACCTGTTCAATCGGGTCAATCTATATCCCGTGGGCGCCGACAGCGGCAACAATCCTTGCCCGACGAATTCTTCATCCTGCGGTAACAACCTGCAAAATGGCGTGTTTGGTCAAAGCCAGAACAACTACCCGGCGCGGAATATGCTGGTGGGCGCCAGAGTTACTTTCTAGTGTAGTGTCTCAGACAAGGCGTTACTGATTGAGAGGATCGGAGTTGGGGAAGAAAACAGCAGATCCCTCCACTACGCTACGCTTCGGTCGGGATGACAATTCATTTGCTTTACTAAGGTCTTCTCTGCGGCAGGCCACTAGTGTAGGGATTGTTGGACCGCAGCTTTTATTGCAGGGCATGTGTCGTGACACTCTTCGCGTGCCCCTTTCCAAGTCTCTCATCCCACTTGCGACGATCGTGCTGCCGGTGAAAGACTGGTCCGTCATGGCTGAGTTGAACAAGCGGCGACGTTTTTTGCGAACTGCCGTGCTTTGGTTTCTCTTTGCCGGGCCAGCCTGCTTCGCACAAACCGCCGGCCAGCCGAGCGACAACGCTGACATCATCACAGCGCTTCGCAATCGGAACTTCGATCAGGCATTGCGGCTCTCCGAAGGAGCCCTGGAGAAGTCTCCCCACGACTATCGAATCTGGACCTTGCGCGGGATGGCTTACTCCGGCGAGCGAAGAAGCTCCCAGGCTCTAGATTCCTTTGACCACGCGCTCAAGCTGAACTCCGCCTATCTCCCTGCCCTGGAAGGCGCGGCGCAGGTTGAGTATCAACAGGGGAAGACGGAGGCGAAAGCCTATCTTCAGCGAGTGCTCGCCCTGCGTCCCGGCGACCCAACGTCCCATGCCATGCTGGGCGTGATTGCGTACCGGGAAAAGGACTGCGCAAACTCTGTCGTCCACTTCCAAAAAGCAGGAGCCTTGTTGTCGGACCAGCCGGTTGCGTTAGCTGCGTACGGCGCATGCCTGGCCATGCTCGGTCAATTTGAAGATGCCACCGCGCTTCTCAAGAAGGCAATCGCAGCTCAACCCCGCAGTAAAGAAGTTCGCTACAACCTCGCCCTTGCCGAGTGGAAGGCCGGCCATTCAGAGGATGCCCTGGCCACCTTGCAGCCAACGGATGGAAATGGGTTTGAGGACGAAGAGTTCCTGATACTGGCCGCGGATATTTGCGAGGCACAGAATGACACTGCGCGTGCAATCGCGCTGCTACGAAAAGCGATTCTGGCTCAGCCAAAAAAGGTCGACGCTTACCTGGATCTTGCTTATATCTCTTACGATCACGCATCGCCGCAGGTTGGCGTGGATGTCCTCGATGCCGGACTAACGCAGCTTCCGGAAAATGCACAAATCTATCTCGTCAGAGGAGTGCTTTACGCCCAGTTGAGTAAGTTCATGGAGGCGACAGAAGATTTTGCTACGGCAAACCGTCTCGATCCGAACCTATCTTTCACCGCGACCGCATTGGGAATCGTCCAGTCGCAGGAACATCGAGCCGACCAGGCGCTAGATACCTTCCGGGCTGCAGCCAAAGCACATCCAAACGATGCGTTGACGCAATATCTCCTTGCCGAGGCTCTCTCGCAGCAGAACGGGGCGGCGAGCCATGAGACACAGGCGATCGCCGCGGCGCAACTCGCGGCGCGTCTCGATCCGCAAATGGTCGCGGCCCGCGATCTGCTGGCCACGCTCTACCTGCGAGATGGACATATCCACGCTGCCATCGAACAGTGTCGCGCCGCCCTGACCACAGACCCGAAAGACCAACAGGCCCTCTATCACCTCATCCTGGCTCTGCGCGAGACTGACCAGAAGGACCAGGTGCCAGAGTTGCTCAAACAGCTGATGCAATTACGAACCGCGGCACAACAGCAAGCGGCGCAGGAGAAACGCTACAGACTCGATGACGTTGTGACCTCATCAACCAACTGATGCACTACTGATGAGAGGTTGGAGGCACTTTCCACCTCAACTCCGCAGGATTCCAGGTGGTCACCTGGGCTGCCATGAGTCCATCATGCGTTTCGTAAGCGAGCGCCACCGGCGACACTTTACCCAGCTATTGGCCCGCCTTTGATTCGAAAGCGCAGTCCTAGAGTTTCCGAGCGCCGGCAATCTCAGCTCTGTCGAGGGTCGATCTTCTAGAACCTTCGTGTTATTGAAGCGGGACCTGACCGACCTTACCCTTAAATAACTCTTTAGTCATAGCGGTACCGGGGCTGCTTCGACAGCAGTCTTCCATGACATCCGGTTTCGCGAGTTGCGAATCCAGGACAGTTCACCACCCAGCAAGCCCGAGCTTCGGGACGTTTTCCGCAGGATACCCAAGAAGAGCGCCCATCATGAAGAGGGACAGCCCTACACCTGCTAACCATCAAGCTGCACCGGCCCAACCTTGGACGACGTGCTCTTACTTTGCCGGCGCCTCTCCTGCTTTCGGCAAATTTGTAGTTTCCCATCTGTACTTCCCCGACAAAAGGACCCGGGCCAAAGCGTGATTGCCGTCAATGCCCGGTTTCGCTCCCACCGCCAGGCGGGAATGCAGCGCTACGCAGCTGAATTAGTCAGGCGCTTCGGCGATGCTGCGACCCTTATTGTGCCGCGCTCTCCACTTAGAGGGGTCCAGGGCCACTTATGGGAACAAACCGTTCTTCCACTGCGGACCGGCAGGCGGCTGCTGTGGAGCCCAAATAATACCGGACCACTCTCCATCGAACATCAGGTCTGTACCATTCATGATCTTATTCCGCTGGACCACCCGGAGTGGTTTACCCCTCAATTTGTCAGGATGAACCGGGTACTCATCAGGCTTCTTGCGCATAAGGTCAGGCACATCATCGCAATTTCCCAGCACACAAAGGAGAGGATCCTGGAACTGCTGGGCGTTCCGGACAACAAAGTCACCGTAGTTCCGAATGGTGTGGATCCTGCATTTGCAACTGTTTCCAGTCAGGATACGGCGACGCACTTGAGCAACTTCAACCTGTCCGCGGGTCGCTACGTTCTTTGCGTGGGATCCCTTGAGCCGCGCAAAAACCTTAGCCGGTTACTCCAGGCATGGGATTTGGTCAGGGAACGTCTTCCCGCCGATTTCGAGTTGGTGATTGCCGGAGGCGCGGGCAGCAAGACCGTCTTCGCTGAAGAGCTGAGAGCGCCGATTCCGGCTAAGGCCCGCTTCCTGGGGTACGTGCCTGAAGGGGCGCTCCCTGCCCTTTACGCCGGCGCAGCGGCCTTCGTCTATCCCTCGCTATCGGAGGGATTCGGATTGCCGCCGCTGGAGGCGATGGCCGCGGGTACGCCGGTGATTACTTCGGCTACCAGCGCCATCCCGGAAATAACGGCGGGCGCTGCCTTGTTGATCGATCCACGATCCGCTTCCGAGATAGGGTCTGCTATCCACAAGCTGGTTGAGTCTCCCAGCCTGTGCGATGCAATGCGCAAGGCGGGCAAGCTAAGAGCCCAGGAGTTTTCCTGGGACAACAGCTCCAACACGACTCTGAAGTTATTGGAACGCTATGCTTGACCAACACGGCAAAAGAAGAATTACCTACGTGATTACTCGCGCAGAGACGGGCGGATCGCAGATGCACGTGATCGATCTCCTGGAGGGCTTCCGTGCAGAGGCTGATTTGGATCTGGTAACTGGCGAGGAGGGCCCACTCACGGAACGCGCGCGCTCCCTGAGGATACCAGTCCGTGTATTGCCTGAGTTGGTACAACCGATCTCACCTCACAACGACCTCCGCGCGGCGTCCAGCCTCATCGGGCACCTTCGAACGCGACGGCCCTACTTGGTCCACGCTCATACCTCCAAAGCTGGAATTCTGACGCGGCTCGCTGCCGCGATTACGGATATACCAGCTGTCTTTACCGCACATACCTGGGCCTTCGCTGAAGGTACTTCTATCGCGTGGAAACTGGTTGGGCTACCCTCCGAGCGCCTCGCGGCCCGATTTACCGATTGCATAATAAACGTTTCCGAGGCCAACCGGCGCTTAGCCGCCAGCTCAGGAATTGACAAGGCGAAGCTCAGCGTGACGGTGCACAATGGCATACGCGATACCAGTTGCCGGGCGCACGCGCAAGAACCAACAAACTGTCCGCAAATTGTGACGGTAGGACGTTTCGTCAAACAAAAAGACCAGCAGCTTCTGGTCCAGGCGATGATGAGAATAAGCCGGCCCTATAAGTTGGTATTCGTGGGCGAAGGCCCTACCCGAGCAGTTGTAGAAGCGGACGTTGCTCGCGCCGGATTACAAAGCCAGATAGTCTTTGCGGGGGACAGCCGGGAAGTCGAGCAGATATTGTCGAGGTCTCATATCTTTGTGCTTCCAAGCCGCTGGGAAGGATTTCCGATCACCATCCTGGAGGCAATGCGGGCAGGGCTCCCAGTGGTCGCCTCCGATGTGGGTGGGGTACGGGAAGCTGTAATCGATGGCCATACCGGCTTTCTCGCCCGCCCTGGAGACGTGCAGGACCTCCAACAGCATATCGACAGTCTGCTCCAGAGCAGCGCGCTTCGCGG
>JBARKD010001013.1:0-4735 GCA_049800615.1 Acidobacteriaceae bacterium
GTAATGGACTTTACGGAAGTTCGCCAGTCCGGATCCTATCGGCTGGAAGCAGGCGAAACGTCTACCCAGCCGTTTCGCATCGATGAGGACGTTTGGACCGAAACCATTTGGAAGGCTCTCAACTTCTTCTATTCCGAGCGCTGCGGATATGCGGTTCCCGGTGTGCACGGAGTATGTCACCGTGACTGGCAGGTAGTGCATGACGGGAAACGAATCATCGTCAACGGAGGATGGCACGACGCAGGCGATTTGACCCAAGGCCTGGGGAACACGGCAGAGGCGGAGTACGCCATGTTCAGTCTTGCCGAGTGGCTCCATGCTCGAGGCCAGGATCCTGAGCTGCAGGCGCGCTTGATCGAGGAGGGGCGGTGGGGCCTTACCTGGATCCTGAAGACAAGCTTCGGAGACGGGTACCGGGATACGGGCTCTGTGACGAGCCGCAGGACCAACGGGATCATCGGCGATTTCGACGATATTATCGCCGAGGCGCACAATACTCCCTTTAATAACTTCACCGCGTCAGCGGCCGAAGCAATCGCGGCCCGTGTGTTGAAGGAAAGTGACCCCAGGCTCTCGGCTTACAGCTTGAAAATGGCCAAGGCAGACTGGCAGTTCGCCGTCGCCGGAATGGCCGATCCAAAATTGCAGCCGGCCACCGATTTGTGGCACGTGACCTTCGACTCGGACGACGTGAAGCACGAGGTGGCGTCGGCAGGGGTGTTGGCATCCGTCGACATTTGGAAGATGACGGGGGAGCAGCAATACCAGGATAAAGCGGTCGAGCTGGCGCGGATCATCGTGGACTCACAGCAGCAGACGCGGCCTGATTGGGCCATTCCGTTCGTGGGGTTTTTCTACACCGGACCGGAGAAGGATCGCATCCTTCACTACTGCCATCGCGGCCGGGAACAGGGTCCGGTGGTGGCTCTCACCCACCTGTGTGAAGCGTTTCCTAATCATCCGGATTGGATGAAGTGGTATGCCGCCGCGGAATTGCACTCCGAGTATCTGAAAGCGATGGCGACTTACACCCAACCTTATGGCATGATGCCGGCCTCCATCTACAAAGACACCGAATACCAGCAAGTACCGGAGAGCCGCAGAGAATCGTTTCGCCAACAGGTGCTCAATGGAATTCCGCTTGGCGATGGCCACTACCTGCGGTTGTTCGCGGTATGGATGGACTACCGGGGTCAATTTGGAACGATTCTGCCCCAGGCGCTGGCACTGGGAGAAGCCGCGCATTTGCGTGGGGACCTTAAGGCCGCCGAGTTGGCTCAGGACCAGATGGAATGGGTCGTGGGCCGCAATCCATTCGCGCAAAGCATGATGTGGGGAGAAGGGTACGACTATGTGCCGCTGGATACGCCATCTTCGGGCAATATGGTGGGCGCGCTTCCGGTAGGTATACAAACGCGAGGCGACGCCGACGAGCCATATTGGCCTGTGCAGAACACCTGGACGTACAAAGAGGTTTGGGTGCATCCCGTGGCCAGTTGGCTCGCTCTCATGCCCGATCTCAGCGGACCGGCTCTTATTCAGGGAACTGCGAAAGCCACCGTCAGCTTTAGTGCGATTGCTCACGGAAACCCGATCGAAGTCCATCCGGATCCCGCCACCGGGCGATTCCGAGTGATGTTGCCGCAAGGCCAATATGCGGTGCAATGCAATGCGGAAAAGGAGACGCGAACTTTCTTGCCGGGAGAAACGTACGATCTGGATCTTCGCGCCGGTCGTGCCCTGGACTTTGACGTTTCAAAAAGGGCGGCTCCTGATGGGGAAGTGATCATTCGCGTTACGGCACGAGGAACCGGTGCGCATAGCTTTGCCTTACGTGCGGGCAACCTCACGCTGGACGACGCCCGAAAGCAGATCACTCTGCAGCCAGGCGTGGCGGGACACATCGAGTGGCACGCCCGGGTCGATTCGGCCAGGACTCCCTGGGTTGCCGTGGTAGTGCCGGATGAAGTGATGGAAAGACGTGAAGAAGTCAGAGGCGTGCCCTGGGACCCGCAAGAGAACTAACAATACCGCAGCTATCACGAACTGTCTGAAGAGAAGGGATGGATCATGAGGACCAGCACCAAAACAGTCGTGGCTTTGTTTGCATTTCTCCTCAGCGCCGTGGCGGCATGGGGGCAACTGTACTCCGGATCCATAACTGGTTTGATTGCGGATCCATCCAGTGCTGTGATTCCAGGGGCGCGGGTCGTGCTTACGGATCAAGACAAGGGGACGGCTGTTACCGCCGTTACGGACGCGGGTGGACGCTACCTGTTCCGGGACGTTGCCCCCGCGATATACACGATTACAGTGACAGCCAACGGTTTTCAATCCCAAGACAGGGCAGGCATCCGGATCGACGTGGACCAGAACGCCACGGTCAATTTTTCGCTGCCCGTGGGGAATGCGACTACTGTGGTAAATGTTTCTTCGGAAATCCCGCTGCTTTCGACCGAGGATGCTTCTACCGGCCAGGTCGTAGAGCGAGCCATGATTGATTCCCTACCTCTTTTCAATAGGGAAGTCATGACCCTCGCCTACCTCACCCCCGGTGTCGTCACCCCCCAGAACGGCCAGGTATCCACCGGAACCTACGGCAATAACTTCGTTGCGAATGGAGGCCGGAGTTCCAGTGCCGACGTTCTGATGGATGGTGTGTCGACCACCAACTATGAACAGAACGGCAGTCTGCAAGTCATCTCCTACATGCCTTCCCCGGATGCCATCCAGGAGTTCAAGATACAGACGTCGAGCTTCAGTTCGGAATTTGGTTTTAGTGGCAATACCGTCGTGAATATGATCACGCGGTCGGGCACGAATTCCTTGCATGGAAGCGCTTACGATTACATTCGCAACCAGAAGCTGGATGCCAACAACTGGTTTAATAACCAAAGCGGTATCCCGATCCCCCCGCAGCAATGGAATAACTTTGGCGCCAGCCTCGGCGGTCCCGTCAAGAAGAACAAGAGCTTCTTCTTTGTTGATTATGACGCATTGCGCTCGAAGAGCGGCGTTACCGCGACGTTCGGCGTTCCAAGTGCACAGGAACGCACAGGCGATTTCGGGGAACTCTGTGGGTACAACGGCGGAACCTTCAACCTGCAGGGAATGTGCTCGGCTCCGGCGGGGCAGATTTGGGATCCCTATTCGGGGAGCTACGACGCTACCCAGGGTGGCGCTGTCAGAACGGCCTTCATACCATTCAACAATATGGCGACCTATGCAAGTCCGGGCAATCCCAACTTGAATGGCACGGGCTACCAGTTAGGAGGGAACGCGGGAGATCTGATGGACCCGGTCGCGCTCAAACTGATGTCGTACTTTCCCATGCCGAATTCGAATCCGGGGAGCGCGGGCTATCAGTACTACAACAATTGGATTGGATCGGGGGCCAATGTCAGCAACCGCGACCAGGCGGATCTAAAATACGACCACACATTCAACGACCAGATGCGGCTGGCGGCCAAGTACTCGCTGCAGCGAATTGACAATCTTATGTGGAATTGCTTCCGCAACATAGCCGACCCTTGTACGGCCGGACCGGATATCAACCACGCCTATCTCGCGTCCGTGAATTTGACCCGCACCTTCTCTCCGTCTCTAATGCTGACCGTATCCTACGGATTCAATCGCTGGTCGGAACGGGAATCGGGCGCCATGGGCCTGTATCCAAACGCCAACCCGGTCGGGCTGGTCGGGCTGCCCAACTATATGAACATCTCCGGCTTCCCAACCATTCCCACTATCAATCTGTCGAATGGCTATACGAGCCAGAATGGCACGACGATCGGAACCTGGCCATGGACCATCATCGTTCGCGGACAAGATACCCACCAGCTGCTGGGAACGATGAGCTGGATCAAAGGCTCCCATGAAGTGAAATTCGGGAGTGAGGGGCGGCTGCATCTCATCAATTTTCGACTTCCAGGGCCAACAGGCGGGAGCTTCACCTATGGCAACATCTCCACGTCACAGAATCCCAACACGGGTGGGGATGCGATGGCGGGCTTTCTCACCGGCGTGGGCATGCAAAATAATGGGCTGTACGAAGTGCCTGACGCCCTGAGCACGCGCAACTATGTCTGGGGCGGATTTCTTTTGGATAATTGGAAAGTCAACCCCAAATTGACATTGAATGCCGGCATTCGCTACGACGTGACTCTGCCCCGTACAGAGCGCTATAACCGCATGAACTGGCTGGATTACAACGTACTCTCACCACTCCAGGTTCCCGGCCTGGGACCACTGTACGGTGGAGAAGTTTTTGCAAGCGACGGAGACCGCTGGAACTATAACCCGGACGTCACGAACTTTCAGCCTCGCTTCGGGTTTTCATGGCAACCCATCAAGAACACCGTCGTACGCGGTGGATACGGTGTCTTCTTTGGGGTTTCGAGAGTGGGCGCCGCAGGACAGGGCGGATCCGGTAACCAGGGGTGGGTAGAGGACACGGTTTGGCTCACCAGCTACAACAACGATGGCGCTACACCCTGGGGCCGTCTCAGCGATCCATGGCCCGGGACTGGTCCCAACCTGCCTCCGGGCAATTCCCTTGGCCTGATGAACGACGTCGGTTTCGCTGCTATCGGACCGAATAAGAGCATCAATGCGACGCCCAACAACCAATCCTGGAGTTTTGGAATTCAGCGTGAGTTCCGTGGGAACATCCTGGTGGATATCAATTATCTCGGGAACAAGGGCACCCATCTCTATTTCGGCGGAGATGACAATA
>JBARKD010001014.1:0-1654 GCA_049800615.1 Acidobacteriaceae bacterium
GAATTATACCGCCCACTGACTATGGCTTTCTTTCCCAGCGGCGACCGTTGGAAGATGATCGCGCATGGCTTTGTCAATTGTTAAGCTGCGAGCCCCTCACTCAGAGCACACTTTCAAGCGTTGCGAGAATGCGTTTGTTAGTTTCTTCCTCTTTAACGGTGAGTCTAAGCGCTCGCAGCCCTACTTCGCATCCCATCGGAGATGCGTCGCGAAGGAATACGCCCCGCCTCCTGGCTTCGCTCAGCACCGTAGCCGCAAATGGTTGATCCGGCTCAAGGTGGAACATCACAAAATTGGCTTGCCCAGCCACGATCTCGCGGATACCGATGGCTCGAAGCCCTTCCATCAACCGTTGACGGAGTTTGCGTGTTTCCCGGTAGCGGTCCTCATAATAGGCGCTGTCCCCAAGCGCCTTGACCGCGGCAACCTGCGCCGGAAGGCTTACGGCCCACTGCGGAGTGATCGGAACCAGGTCGGAGAGCTGGCGCAGAGATCCACAGAGATAAGCCACCCGCATGCCGCTCAAAGCATAGACCTTCGACATCGTTTTGCAGACGATCGTATTCTCACTGGCTGCAGCAAAGCGCTCGAGGGACTCGTCTGGCCCCACATATTCTATGTACGCTTCATCCACCCAGACTCTGGTGCTTCTGGGGACGCAAGAAAGGACCTCTTTCAGCTTGTGGCCGGCGATGTGTTGTCCGGTGGGGTTGTTGGGATTGACGAGAACGATCAGTTCGTAACCAAGCGAGGCCCGCGCCCGGAGTTCTTCAAGGTCCACGACGTACCCGTCTCGCCTTGGCAGGACCATTCTGTCGACCTGGCAGCCAATGACCCTTTCGAGGATATGGACGTATTCCCCGTACATAGGGTCCAGCACGAGCACTCGGGAGTCCTGGTTCAGCCATTGCCGGAAGGCAAGGTAGATCAGATCGGATGACCCGGCTCCGGGCAATATGTTCTCTTCGCTCACGCCCCGGTGGCGCGCGATGGCCCTCCTCAACCCTTCGCATTGAGTCGGAGGTGATGTTCTCATCAGCCATGGCAGGTGCTCACGCAGCGCATTCAGCGCGGTTGGAGAAGGCGGAAACCATGCATCGAGTACATCGGCGTTCACGATCGAGTCTCTCCGTTCCAATGCCTCGAAGTCTGTGCCAATGGCATCGAAGAACGCACCGCCATGAAAGCAGCATGGTGGTTTGAAGAAAGGAAACGGAAGGCCCCACTCTAAATGCTTCTCCAGTTTCTGGTAAAAGGAGTGGCGGCTCTCAACAGTTGCGCGCAGTTGTTGAATCGAAGCGCCCAAGAGCTCAAAGGTCACAGCCCCAGCCTTGATCCGATGGCCCAAAGGTTTGAACCCGTGCTGCAGATAGATTTTCAGCACTTCGACACGCCCCATCGCGACAAGATGCATGCCGCTTCTCTCTTCTGCCCATCGCCCTGCGGCATACATCAAGGCTGCAGCCAGCCTGGTGCCACGGTGCGGCCGCGCGACGGTGAGTATTCGCATTTCGTACAAACCCTCGTCAAACGACAGGTCTACGTTTTCTCGCACCAAATACTTGTCAATCGAGTACCTCCCGAAGCCCGGAGGAGTGATGCTGACAAAGCCCACTAACTTGCCGTCAATCTTCGCCGCGATGTATTCGTTAAA